>JBDRFJ010000239.1:0-28222 GCA_043818915.1 Pseudomonadota bacterium
AAAAAGCTAACTTGAGAGACGACCAGCGATAGAACGACAAGCAAACATTAAACAACACGTATCTCAAGCTGTAAAATGATTTTTTTGAACCAAAAACTCAAAAAGGACTGATCTGTCCAAATCTATATCGGGTTTTGGGTACACGGTTTCGCTTGACATTAAAGATGTCTCCTGCTATTTGTGACATTTGTATAATTTAATGAGACCTTTATAGTTGATGGTTTCGTAACGAGTCCGACTTTTTACGAAACCATCATAATTGTCGCGGAAAATATACATATAGTGAAGGGGGTAGCGATTATATGAGAAAGGTATTGGTAGTATTCGGAATCATGGTTTTTTGTACCACGTGTCTCGTTTTTGGTGCTTTGGCAGAAGATATTCCCGACGAGATCACCATGGACTCAAAGGTCTATAAGAAGCACAACAAGAGTCTTGTAACATGGGGACACAGCATGCATGCTGATGTTGCGGAGTGTAACGACTGTCACCATAGATTTGAAGGCGGCGAAAACGTATGGGAAGAGGGCGATGCGGTACAGAAATGTGAGGCGTGCCACTCAGACCCAAAACAACCAAGGGGAAAAGGCCTTAGCAAAGGGCAGAAGGTAGGCTCGCATTACTGGGCAATGCATGAAAACTGCAGAAGGTGCCACATGGAGCAAGGAATAGACACCGCGGTGGCATGCAACCATTGCCATCCCAAGGAAAAATCTCGCTGGGCGTTTACATGGCGATAAGGTAGCTTCGATTGAAAGTTATATTCTTATAGATGTTGCTTCCCCCGTATCAATTTCGTTCTATTCTTTGATGGTCTCGTAAAAAGTCTTTCGTGAACGACTTGTGGGTTCATGTAGTTTAAAAGCGGACTTTTTACGAGACCATCCTATTTAATTCCTCTCACCTTTTCAACAACTCATCGAATTTCAATTCCTTAGCCCACTTCTACACCTTATCTTATGAGATTGACATCTTACAGTCTCCCTGGTAAGCTTGGAACTAAGAGATAAGGTGGTAAAATTGAAGATTTTTTAAAGGTCTCTGATTATTTTCTGTGCGGAAGGATTAATAATGAAAATAGCCGTCACCGGCAAAGGGGGGGTAGGCAAAACTACTCTCGCTGCTTCACTATCCCTTCTCTATAGCAATGAAGGATACAAGGTGTTAGCCATTGACGCGGATCCTGATGCAAATCTGGCATCAGGCCTGGGCATCAGCGATACTTCTTCTATTGTCCCTATTGCCGAAATGAAAGATTTAATTTACGAAAGGACCAAGGCCGGTGGGGCCGGTTTCTTCAAACTCAATCCTCGAGTGGACGATATCCCTGAAAAGTTTTCGCTTAAAGAAGGGAATCTTCGATTGATGGTCTTGGGGGGGGTCAAAAAAGGGGGAGGTGGATGTATCTGCCCGGAAAATACCCTGCTCAGAGCCTTGATCCAGCATCTGATTGTGTATCAAAAGGAATGGGTTATTCTTGACATGGAAGCCGGGATAGAACACCTGGGGAGAGGAACGGCCCAGTCGGTCGACAACCTTATCATTGTGGTGGAGCCCGGCAAACGGAGCATAGAGACTGCTTACCGAATCCAAAAGTTGGCTGATGATTTGAATCTGAATAAGATTTTAGTGGTAGGCAACAAGATCCGTAATTCAAAGGATAAAGAGTCGTTGCGTTCCGCCTTGAAAGAATTTCAGATTGTCGGCTGGCTTCCGTACGACGCCCTCGTTATTGAGGCGGAACAGGCAGGTAGATCTGTATACGAGGTCAGTGAGCCTTTTTGGGATGAAATCAAAAAGATATCGAAACAGTTACTAAAATGAACGCTCGGAAAAAAATAGAAATTATCTTAGAAGAGAGCAGGAGCCTCTTGAATATAGTAAAAGATGAACATATTGCCAATCTCGTCGAGAAGATGGACAGAGCGGCTAA
The DNA here is from genome assembly GCA_043818915.1 of Pseudomonadota bacterium. Taxonomy (GTDB): domain Bacteria; phylum Desulfobacterota; class Desulfobacteria; order Desulfobacterales. The sequence goes on from JBDRFJ010000239.1 coordinate 1,934, forward strand.
TATTTTCTGCTTTGCCATGGGGAGAAGCGGCTATATCTTGCGGTGTTTTTCCATGAGATTAATGCACCTGCGATACCCTGTTTACTTTGTTGGTGAGACCATAACACCCAAGATACGCACAGGTGATCTCCTTATTATTCTTTCCGGATCCGGAGAAACCGGTTTGACACACCATGTAACAGTTTTGGCCAAAAAAGAAGGAGCAACAACATACGGCGTGGTGGGATCAGTTGATTCACGGATCGGCCGGGATGTGGATCACGTCCTCTGCCTGCCGGGCGGATCCAAAACCCATTTCCCTGGCGATATCCCATCGATCCAACCGGCAGGTTCTTTATTTGAACAGGCGGCATTCCTTTTTTTTGAGGCGATCATATTGGAAATCTATCACCAACACGGGGGCAACCCCGAAGCTGTATTGAGCCATCACGCGAATTTGGAATAGCAATCCTGGAAAGGAGTATAACCATGAAACCGTGTCTTCAGTTAGCGCTTGATTTCGTGGACTTAGAGAGAGCATTAAAGGCGGCGGTAGCTGCTGCGGCAGGAGGTGCCGATTGGATTGAGGCAGGCACCCCATTGATCAAGAGCGAGGGACTACAGGCCGTTCGCAAGCTGAGGGAACTCTTTCCTGAAAAGACTATTGTGGCGGATATGAAGATCATGGATGCGGGCAGAATGGAGGTCGAAGCTGCGGCCAAGGCGGGCGCAGACGTAGTTGATGTATTAGGCACGGCCAGTGACGCTACTATCCGAGAATGCATACAGGCGGGTAAAAATTACGGCGCACAAATCGCGGTAGATCTGATTTCAGTCGAAGATATTGTCGCGCGTGCCAAAAATATTGAAAAGATGGGCGCGGATTATTTGACTGTACACTGCTCTATAGACGAGCAGATGGAAGGTAAATCCCCGTTTGAGAGACTGCAAAAGGTATGCGAATCCGTCTCAATCCCTGTCGGGGTTGCAGGAGGGATTAACTCGGAAACAGCACACAAGGCGGTAAAAGCAGGGGCTTCCATAATCATTGTCGGGGGGGCCATTACCAAGGCATCCGACCCACAAAAGGCGGCAGTTGAGATAAAAAAGGCGATAGACAAGAAAGTTTCGATTCCCTCCAAATTATTTAAACGGGGAGGGGAGAAAAATATAAAGGAGATTTTAGAGCAGGTTTCTGCCGCCAATCTCTCGGATGCATTACACCGGGGAGGTGTGCTGGAGGATATACGACCTCTTTTCAGAGGGATTAAAATGACAGGAAGGGCTCTGACAGTGCGCACTTATCCTGGTGACTGGTCCAAACCCGTGCAAGCTATAGATGCGGCTGAGAAAGGTGATATTATTGTAATAGATGCGTGTGGGGTAGGGCCTGCCATATGGGGAGAACTTGCAACACATTCAGCATTGCAAAGAGGGGTGGCGGGTGTTGTAATCGACGGCGCTATACGTGACATTAATGACATTAGACAGATGCGATTTCCTGCATACAGTAGGCTAATCACTCCTAATGCCGGGGAACCGAAAGGATTTGGAGAAATAGGAGTCCCTGTAATAGTAGGAGGCAAAAAGGTGGAAACCGGGGACTGGATAGTCGGAGATGACGATGGAGTCGTAGTCCTTCCCAAATCTATAGCCACAGAATATGCAAATCGCGCCATGGACGTTTTAGAAAGGGAAAATCGGATTCGTGCAGAGATTAAAGAAGGAAGCACCTTGAGTAAGGTAACCGAGCTCCTGAGGTGGGAAAAGAAATAACCTATGACCCGACGACGTATCCGTTGGATCAGCATGGCCTTTATCACGGCGGCAGTGGGTGTGCTGATATGGTTCTACACGCGACCCAAGCCGATAGAAGTAGTGGTTAAACCCGCGGAACGCGGCACGGTAGAACGGGTAGTGGCCAACACCCGGGCAGGGACCTTGAAGGCCTGCCGCCGGGCGAGTCTTTCTCCCAGTGTCGGCGGCCAAATTGCAGTGCTGAATATCCGTGAAGGTGACAAGGTCAAGGCTGGCCAGCTCTTATTGGAGCTGTGGAACAAAGATCTGGTAGCCTCGGTGACGCTGGCGGAGAGTGAAGCCAAAGCCGCAGGGGCCCGCGCCCAAGCCGCCTGCCTGCAGGCCGAGGTAGCCCAGCGCGAAGCCGATCGACAGGTAAAATTACGAAAAACCGGCGCTGCTTCCGAAGAGCGGACTGACAGGGCGGTAACCGAGGCCAAAGCCCTCAAAGCCGATTGTGAGGCCGCGATAGCATCGGCAAAAATGAGCGTCGCCCAAACCGGAGTTGCCAAAGCTAACCTGGAGCGCACGCGCCTGATAGCTCCTTTTGACGGGGTGATTGCCGAGATTACCGGCGAGCTGAACGAATACGTCACTCCCTCCCCACCCGGTATAGCAACACCACCGGCCGTAGAACTTATCGATAATACCTGTTTTTACGTTGTTGCTCCCATTGATGAAGTAGACGCCCCATCCGTTGCCGTAGGTATGCCCGCCAGAGTGAGCCTGGATGCTTTCGGGGACCGGCGTTTTGAAGGCAAGGTCCGTCGTATTGCCGACTATGTGTTAGAGCTTGAAAAGCAGGCCCGAACCGTGGACGTGGAGGTGGAATTCACCAACCCGGAAGATATCAAGCAATTACTGGCCGGCTACAGCGCGGATGTAGAGGTAATATTGGACCTCCGTCAAGACACCTTACGCATCCCGACTCAAGCTGTGCTGGATGGCAAACGCGTGTTTGTCTATCTGCCCGACGATAAACTTTTAGAGGAACGGACCTTTGAAAGCGGCATTTCGAACTGGGACTATACCGAGGTCATGACCGGCCTCCAGGCAGGTGAATTAGTGGTTATCTCCGTAGATCGTGCCGGCGTGGAAGACGGGGCATATGCGGTAGCCGCCAAAGAGGGGCCATGATTTATCTGGATAGTATCGAGCGTGTGTTTCAGGTCGGAGATGAAGCCGTCCACGCCCTTCGTAACATACACTTAGAAGTAAAACAGGGAGAATATATTGCCGTTATGGGCCCCTCAGGCTCGGGCAAATCTACCCTGCTGAATATCATAGGCCTTCTGGACAGACCCGACAGGGGCGTATATCGTCTGGACGACGTAACCACAACCGACCTCAGTGATGAGCAGCAGGCTGCGGTGCGACGTCATAAGGTCGGCTTTGTGTTCCAGTTCTTCCATCTGGTGCCCCGTCTCTCTGCCGCTGAAAATGTTGAATTGCCTCTAACGTTGGCCGGTGTGGAACCGGAGAAGCGAAAATCTCGTGTTCAGGGCGCTCTTAAAGCCTTTGGGCTTGACGGCCGTGCCAAGCACCGACCTGATCAGCTGTCCGGAGGACAACGCCAGCGCGTAGCTATTGCGAGAGCCACCATCATGGAACCTAAAGTCGTTCTTGCCGACGAACCTACCGGCAACCTGGACCGCGCTTCAGGCAAGGATGTCATAGAAATTCTGGAAAGGCTCAACCTGAAGGGAGTGACCCTGATCATGGTCACCCACGATCCCGAATTAGGCAAACGTGCGTCCAGGAAAATACATATGGTGGATGGTCGGATTTCTTTATTATGAAAGTCGAAGACATACTCCACTTCAGCATACGCGCCTCAACAGGCTACCCCACCCGCACATTACTGATCCTGATCGCTATGGCCATAGGGGTCGCATCGGTAGTAATACTCACTTCCCTGGGCGAAAGTGCGCGACAGTATGTGACGGACCAATTCTCCTCATTAGGTACCCACCTGTTGATTGTGTTGCCCGGCCGCTCGGAAACGACAGGCGGACACCCTCCGCTGTTGGGGGAAACGCCCCGCGACCTGACGTTGGAGGATGCTCTGGCACTGTACCGAAGCGCCTCCATCCGGCGCGTCGCCCCTATCAGTGTGGGTTCAGCGCCAGTCTCCTGGAGGCAGTTGGAACGGGAAGTGGTCATCATGGGCTCCACCCCTGAACTCTATGAAATCCGTGATTTATCTATGGGCGAGGGGAGGTTCTTGCCCGCCGGTGACCCCACTCGGGGAGGATCTGTCTGTGTGATAGGGAGCAAAGTCAAGTACGAACTGTTCGCTAACCAATCGCCGCTGGGCGAATGGGTGCGCATCGGTGACAGTCGATTCAAAGTTATCGGTGTTCTGGCCAAGAAGGGGCAGTCTCTCGGAACTGACATTAGCGACGTGGTCATTATCCCGGTCGCCTCAGCTCAGGCCCTGTTCAATACTTCGACCCTGTTTCGCATTGTGGTTCAGGCGAAGGTTCGCGAGGCTGTCCCCAGGGCCAAGCAGGCGATCCTGGACATCATCCGCAAAAGGCATGAGGGGGAAGATGATATTACCGTCATCACTCAGGACGCAGTACTCTCAACTTTCGACCGAATCTTTACTGCTCTGACCCTGACCGTAGCCGGGATTGCCGCGATCAGCCTGTCTGTGGCGGGTATCCTGATTATGAACGTGATGCTGATCGCCGTGTCCCAGCGTACCACGGAGATTGGTCTGCTCAAGGCGCTCGGCGCGCCGCGACGGCAAATCACGGGTCTGTTCCTGGCGGAATCGGCCATGCTCGCTCTGGCCGGGGCTGCGCTCGGGCTGATCGTGGCCTTTGTCTCCACCCGGATATTGGAGCGTATATTCCCGAATTTCCCGATCCAGACGTCTCTTTGGGCCCTTGCGGCCGCTGTGGGGGTATCGCTGTTGACTGGATTGGTGTTTGGCATCCTGCCCGCGCGGAGGGCCGCACGGCTCGACCCGGTACAGGCGTTGTCACGACGATAGGGGGAGCGATGGGCACTTGTACTATTATCAAGACAGATCCGTTTTACTATGACCACGCCCAGAGACGTGGTTTTTCAGGTTACGTTACAGTATGTTGATAACTGACCTTGCAAGACTGGCTTTGAGCGCCCTCATCGCGCAGCGCACGAGGAGTTTTCTGACCGCTCTGGGCATTGCCGTGGGCATCGCCTCAGTGGTACTCCTTACTTCCCTGGGGGAAGGGATACACCGGTTCGTGCTTTCGGAATTCACCCAGTTCGGAACCAATCTGATCGGTATCACACCGGGCAAGTCGACTACCCACGGCATGTCCGGCGCGGTGATCAGCAACGTACGTCCCTTGAGCCTGGACGACGCGGAGGCACTGAGGCGAATCCCCCAGGTGCTCTCCGTAGTGCCTGTAGTTCAGGGGAACGCACCTGTTGAGGCCGGCAAACGGAGCCGCCGCAGTACCATCTTCGGCGTTGGAGCGGACGCCCCGGAAGTGTGGCAGATTAACGTCGCATCGGGCCGTTTCCTGCCGGCAGATGACCCTCGCGCGGCGCGCGCCTTCGCCGTTCTGGGCAGCAAGCTGGATAAGGAGCTTTTCGGTGGCAAGAACCCGCTCGGCCAACGCATCCGAATTGGTGGAGAGCGCTACCGCGTAACCGGGGTCATGGAATCGAAGGGTCAGATATTGGGCTTCGATCTCGACGATGCTGTCTATATTCCTGCGGCTAAGGCCCTTGCGATGTTTGACCGCGATAGCCTGATGGAAATCGACCTTTTGTATGCCGCGGGCAGCAACGCCGATGAAGTAGCCAAGAATACCCGCGAACTTCTCATCGCCCGCCACGGTGATGAGGACTTTACCATCGTCACCCAGGAACAGATGCTGGAAGTACTGGGGTCCGTGTTGAATATCCTTACCCTGGCGGTAGGCGCGTTAGGCGGCATCTCTCTCTTAGTGGGCGCAGTGGGCATCCTGACAATAATGACCATCGCCGTGAACGAGCGCACCGCCGAGATTGGACTTTTACGAGCCATCGGTGCAGGGCGCGCACAAATACTTGGGATATTCATCGGCGAAGCAGTGGTATTGGCAAGTATTGGGGGCTTGGCAGGGCTGGTGATAGGAATCGGGGGGGCCTGGATACTTGGTACGGTTGTACCCGCGCTCCCAGTCCATACATCGTGGCCGTACGCATTGGCAGCTGAAATCATTGCCGTTTTGATCGGGCTTTCGGCTGGGGTTCTGCCGGCTCTTCATGCCGCAGGTTTAAACCCGGTAGAGGCGCTGAGGGCTGAGTGATCTCTCGAGCTTTGCATAACGCGACATTTTTTCGTCAGGCAAGGAAGGCTAAAATTTTAACCGGAGGAATACATTGGGTATTTTGAGGATTAAAATTTGAAGCCTGACGCCGCATCACGGGGAAATGGCAGTTATGCAAAGGTCTCAACTTTTCCACGTTGCAGGGTGGAGGGCGATCAACACGGTATAGACTTCAAGTCTTCCTAAGAGCATGCAGAAAATAAGTATCCATTTGCCCGGAATAGGAATCCAACCATAGTGCTCTATAGACCCCACTCCTGCCAGCCCAGGACCAATATTGCCTATTGTTGCGCTTGATGCCGAAATGGCAGTAACAAGATCCGGGACAAAGAGAGAAAGCAAAAGAGCCGATATCACAAAAAGTCCCATAAAGAGGATGACAAAGGTCAGTATATTCACAACCATTACTTCTTCAACAGTGGTCTCTCCTATCTTAAGCGGTGCGATCAAGCGGGGCTTGGCCATCTTCCGCAGTTCACGGCCGGCGGCTTTTAACACCACCATAATTCGAACCATTTTCATCCCTCCACCTGTAGAGCCGGCACACCCTCCCCAGAACATCAAAACAACCAAAAGGAATCGGCACACGTCGGGCCAAACATCAAAGTCAGCGGTACCGTATCCTGTGGTCGTTATAATCGATACCACCTGAAAAGCCGCTCTCCGAAGACATTGATAGAGGTTGCCGAGTTTGTCGCTTTCGGCGGAGACGTGTTGTGTGAATTCTTCCATGGCAGGGCTATTGTGACGAAAATGGACCGCTGAATGCTCGGCAGATGGTACACCATTATAATAGAGTAGGGCTGTCAAAACAACTACGCATACGATAATAGTTCCCGTGTAAAAATGAAATTCTTTGTTGATAAACAGGTCCTTGTATTGACCACGCATCACCCTGTAGTGGATTAGAAAATTCATCCCGGCCAGGAACATGAAGACCGTAATAACCCAGTCAAAATAATTACTGTTGTAGGCGCCTATAGAAGCGTTTTTAGTAGAAAAACCGCCTGTGGCCATGGTCCCAAAGGTATGACAGAGAGAATCAAAGAGCGGCATACCACCGGCACAGAGGAGAATTGTCTCAACTGCTGAAAGGAGGAGATAAACCCCCCAGAGGACCTTGGCTGTTTCAGCCAACCGGGGTTGAAGCCTGTCGGCGCTTGGTCCGGGCACCTCTCCGCGAAACATCTGATATCCGGAAACACCCATGGCCGGGAATATGGCAAGCGCTAATGTGATGATCCCCATGCCTCCCAACCAGTGGGTCAGGCTGCGCCAAAATAGGAGACTGCGAGGAAGTCCCTCAACATTTGCCAGTATGGTGGCCCCGGTAGTCGTAAATCCACTCATGGTTTCAAAATAGGCGTCAGTAAATGATTGCACTATGCTTATAGGGGCGACAAGAACTCCATCACCGAGAAAATATGTAACGAAGGGAATACACCCGACGAGGGAGAGCATGATCCAGCCAAAAGTTACAATGGCAAAACCTTCCCTTACGCCCTGCAGGTCCTTGCCGGTGCAACAGGCCTTTGTAAGAGTGGTACCGATGACAAAGGAAACAGATATCGCTGCCAAAAATCCGAGTACTTCGGGATTTACCAGCGATTGAACCGTAAGAAGAGACCGGTGATTATAGAGCGCCATAGAAAAGGGGATGATAAGAACACCCCCCATGACCTGCAAAAGTTTTCCTATGGCATAACCAACCGCAAGTTTATTCAAGTACAATCCTTTTTTAGGTTATTTTGCTACAAAGAGCTTTTGGATTACATTTTTATTTTTGGTATGTGTGATGACAATCACGTCATCGCCAGGTTCAATAACGGTGTTACCATCCGGAATAATCATGGTATCGTTTCGTATGATACCACCCACAAGCGATTCTACTTTGACATTTTTCCATACATCTTGAAGGGGGCGCCCTACCACTCTGGACTTTTTCCCTGCGATTATACGTATAATTTCAATGTCTACATCCCGGATTCGGGTAGCCGCGCCTATCTGCCCTCGTCTGACCACCTCCATTATTTCTCTCGCCATGGTCAGACGTGGACTAATTACATGATCAATACCAATGGAGTGAAATAATTTATTATATCGTGGATCAATTGAAATGGAGATTACCTCTTTGGCCCCTTCTGCCTTGGCAAGAAGAGCCGACATTATATTGTTTTCGGTAGTCTTGCCGGTTGCCACAAAGAAATCAGCTTTTCCTACGTGGACTTCCTGAAGAGTGTCCACCTCCATACAATCACCGTAGAGGACTTCCACATTATGAAACATCTCTGCCAATCGTTCGCCTTCTTTATAATCGGAGGCCACATAAACGGTACCGTCTATCATTTTTTCCAACGCAGAAGCTAAGTAGACAGATGTCAGGCCGTTGCCTGCAATGACCACCCTTTTAACGCTCTTTCTTGAACGGTTAACGAGAGACAGGAAGGTATCAAGTGATTCTCTTGGGAAAAGAGCGAATACTTGATCTCCTGGCTCTACGATCAGGTCGCCGGTAGGGATGATGGCCTTGCCTTGCCTTACAATAGTCACAACGAGAAGAAGATGTGGACCGGCCATGGAGCTTATCTCTTTTAGACTTTGCCCGGCCACGGGCATACCCGGCAGAACTTCGTACCCGCGCAGTAAGATATTGCTGTTCTGAAAATTTGCTGCATCCAATGCCCCGGGCGATTCTATAAATTGCAAGATAGCGTCAACAACCACCCGTTCCGGTTGAATAACTTGCGTGACTCCCAGACGAGAAACATCTACTTCTGAGCCGGGGTCTGAATATTCTTGATTTCGAATACGGGCAATCCTTTTTTTTACACCGTACTGTTCGGCCAATCCGCAGACGAGGATATTTATCTCATCATTCGGGGTTACTGCTATAACCATATCGGCAGAATCTATACCGGCCTGCTTCAGGATGTCCGGACTACTCGCTGTACCCTGAACCACCCGGAGATCCATTTTTTCGCTTATGGTATTACATGTGGAACTATCTTGTTCCACTAACGAAATATCGTGCAGTTCATGGCTCAGTTGTTCTGCCAGGCTATAACCCACAACGCCGGCGCCAACGATAACAATTCGCATAATTGACTATCCATTTCCTCCTGTTATCATAATCAGATCGAATCGTGATTCCCAGGAAAGCTCCTTGTCGATGAAATCTTTTCCCAAACTACGACCGATTTCCTGAGCTAAAGCCTTGAACCCTTTTTTGTAGTAAATCGTCAATTTCTCAAAGTTCGAGCGGCCCGCTGCATCGATTCTGTCAACCGTATACCCCAAAATCTGCAGCTGAACGGCTAATCTTTCAGCGGAGGCCCGTTGTCTGTTACCAATTAACACTTTTATCTTGAGTTTCTCCTTATCTATCCTCTCCTCAGGTTCAGTATCTTCCAGCGCGCTTGCTTCTTCAGATTTAGCCACGGGCGGTTTACCAGGAGGGATGCCGGCATCGATATGTTCGGCGGTATCTGTAGGACTTGGCTCGGTAATTTGGGCAGAGGGTTCTTTTTCAGAAGCAGGGAAATCTTCGATCGTGCCTGAAACCTTCGTCGGCTGTGAGGTCTCAGCGAGATATTTTTCGATTTCGCTGTAATAAGGAGAAGTGGCCTGGCTTTTTAACCAGTAAACACCTAATGTCAGAAAAAACGCCATAAAGGCTATAAAAATACTGTGTATCGGCCTGATATAAAACCGTGAATATGTTCCCCCACAATTATTGCAGTCATAATATTCAAGGCCTGGAATGAACCGTGCCCAACGAGTACGTCTTATAAAAGTAATTTCTGCATTGCCGCAATATGGACATTTCATAGTAGACCTATAAATATAAAGGGTATGTTACGAGAGCTTTGCACAACGCGACATTTTTTCGTCAGGCAAGAAAGGCAAAAATTTTAACCGGAGGAATACATTAGGTATTTCGAGGATTAAAATTTGAAGCCTGCCGCCGCATCACGGAAAAATGGCAGTTGTGCAAAGCTTTCGTTACTCGTCTGTTGCTATCTATCAAAATAGTATTAGAGTGTCAAATAATGCTTCTGTAACTTTTCAAAATTAGCCATATAATTTTATATATGTTATGATATAATTTTTAACCAAATTGAGCGATTTTTGACTCGATCTGCACCAATCTCTTCCTCAAAAATTGCTCAACTTAGGTTTAAATTCACTACAGTGTCAAAGTTAAAGGCAGTTGTTAAAACTGGCTAATATCCTTGACTTTAGGCACTCTTTGTCACGTATTATGATCAAGCGCAACATACAAATTTCTCTATCACCTCACCAGGTTTTTAGCGCCCTGTACCATATCCCGGGCGCCATTTTTTTAGAAACCCAGAAAACCTCTCCCGCTGATAGATATTCCTTTATTGCTTGGGAACCTGAAAAGATCTTCAGATGCAATATTGATGAAGAGATAAAGGAAAATTTTTTTGCCTTTATCGACAGATATTCAGACGACTATTTTTTGGCGGGTTATGTCGGATATGAGGCCTGTAAGTGGATGGAAGATCTGCCTTCGCCCGGTGTTAAAGATTGCTCCAACCCGCATATATACCTTGGCGCTTATGCCTCTTTTCTTGTGTTCGACCATATTCGCCGTTCATGGACCGTTTGGGAGAAAGAAAAGACAGCATTTGTGCCGAAATTCGTCCCCCAAAACCATGTGGCTGATGGGGGGAAAATAATAGGGACCAACCAAACCAAAAAAGACTATGTGGAGAAGATTTGTCGCGTATTAGAGTATATTGGCGCAGGCGATGTCTATCAGATCAACTATACCCAACGCTTCCATTTCGCCTATGGTGGAAATCCGTTCGCGCTGTACCTGAGACTCAGAGAGGTTCAGCCGGTTGCATATGGCGCGTTTATCAATACCGGCGATGGATTTGTAATTTCAGGGAGCCCGGAGCTGTTTTTGCGGATAAAGGGTGAAAAGGTTTTGAGCAAGCCTATGAAAGGGACCAGAAAGCGGTCTTATGATACGATCCAGGATGAAAAATTGGCACGCGAACTGAGAGAAAGCACAAAGGACCAGGCCGAAAACATAATGATTGTCGATTTGATGCGAAACGATATAGGACGATTTTGTGACTTTGGTTCCATAAGAGTTCCCAGGCTATATGAGGTAGAAAAATATAATACCGTCTATCAGATGGTCTCTCATGTAACAGGCACTGCACGGAACGGTATCAGCAGATCTGATATCATACGATCTGTCTTTCCTCCCGGCTCAATTACCGGCGCTCCCAAAAAACGGGCCATGGAAATCATATACGAGTTGGAACCGAACCAGCGTGGAGTATATTGCGGTACTATAGGATATATTTTTGGAGACGAAATGGTCTTCAATGTAGCCATACGGACCATTGAACTCGCCGATGGAGTCGGCGTCCTCGGTGTCGGTGGAGGAATAGTCGCTGATTCCGAACCGGAAAAAGAATATGAGGAGAGCCTCTTGAAGTCCAAGGCTGCTATGATCGCACTGGGGATAGATTTATGAAGAACAGAACGCTTGCTTTTGGAGAAGGGTTGTTTGAGACGTTTCGGGTTTACCCGGGGCGGAAAATCTGTTTTGTAGAGGAGCATCTTGAGCGAATGGCAACAGGGTGTCGGTTTTTTGACATCCCCTTTTCTCTGGAGGAGGCAAAAAAGGCGCTTTTTTCTTCGCTTAATACAATCCCGGAAGGCAAAGACGTTCGTCTCAGATTAAATCTTATCACATACGGCTCAGACACTGTGGAAAAGGTCGATTTTTCCACCGAATGGCAGCCTCTGCCCGATATGTCCGGATGGAAAAAAGAAGGTGTAAAGATCGGCCTTGCATCTTTCAGAAGATTTTCCGGTTCTCCTTTGGTACGTTTTAAGACAACTTCCTACCTTGAGAATATTACTAATTTTAGGCAGGCAAGGTGCCGAGGATTTTTTGACGCTATTTTTGCCAATGAAGTAGGAGAGATTACCGAAGGGAGCATATCGAATATTTTCTTTATAAAAGAGGATTTGCTCATTACGCCGCCTGTCGAGTCGGGCCTGCTGCCGGGCATTACTCGTAAGAAAATAATAGAACTTTGCCATGCTTCGGGGTTATCGGTAAATGAAACACGAATTACGCTTGCTGACTTAGATCAATTTGAAAGCGCCTTTGTGACCAATTCGGTCGTAGAGATCCTCTCCGTTGTGACAATAGAACATATCCAGCATAGACCTTCCACAATAGTCGCTGTTCTCCAGGAAGAGTATAAGAAACTCATCGAGCGTTCCTGTGAAAGATTAGATTAAGAACGGCATCTTTGTTGCATTTGTTTTACAAACGTAATAAATCTTTAAAAGACAGGGGCAAGATGTAAGAGGAAAGAAGACAGACATTACGAGAGACTGCCATGCACAGGGTTTTGACCACTTGCTGTTTTTGCGCTTGCGGGTGCAATTTATATCTTGAAGTAGATAACGGAAAGATTGTTGGTGCGATCCCCAGCAGAGAGCATCCTATTGCCAGGGGGAATCTGTGTGTAAAAGGGTGGAACTGCTTTGAGTTTGTTCACAACAAGGATCGCCTTCACACTCCCTTGATTCGAGACAACGGACGTTTTGTAGAAGCGGACTGGAGCGTAGCTCTCGATCTGATTGCACGAAGACTGACCGAGATCAAAGACAGGCATGGATCAGAGTCTATAGGGATTCTTTCTTCCGCCAAGTGCACCAATGAAGAGAACTACCTCTTGATGAAATTTGCCAGGGCCGCGTTAAAAACCAACAATGTGGATCACTGTGCCCGGCTGTGCCATGCGTCAAGTGTTCTCGGATTGAGTAACGCTTTTGGTTCCGGTGCCATGACCAACTCCATCGCCGAGCTTGCCGGAGCTGAGGTTATATTAGTTACCGGATCGAATACCACCGAACAACATCCCCAAATAGCCCGGTTTATCTTTGATGCATTGAGACGAGGAGCCAAGCTGATTGTTGCGGACCCCCGCCGCATTCCATTGCACAGGTTTGCTCATGTCTATCTTCAGCCGCGTTTGGGCACTGATGTAATATGGCTGACCGGCATGATGAAGATTATCATGGAGGAGAGACTCTTTGATGATTCCTTTATCCAGATGCGTACAGAAAATTTCGAAGCGTTCAAAACACATTTGGAAAAGTTCGATCTTGATCAGGTAGAGTCAATCTGCAAAATTCCACTGGATGTTCTCCAAAAAGCGGCTCGCATATATGCCGGCGTAAAGCGTGCCATGATTATTTATTCCATGGGGATTACGCAACATATCTCAGGAACGGACAATGTCCAGTCTATAGCCAACCTGGCCATGTTAACCGGACACGTGGAGCAAGAGTTTACCGGCGTAGGTCCCCTGCGCGGGCAGAACAATGTCCAGGGGGCGTGTGACATGGGTGCGCTTCCCGGGACGTTTTCAGGCTACCAGAATATATCGGACCATGACGTTAGAAAGAAATTTGAAAAAGTGTGGAAGACCAACCTACCCACTACACCGGGAATTACTGCGACAGACATGTTTCATGGTCCGTATGCAAAGGGAATACGTGGATTGTTTATCATGGGAGAAAACCCGGCTCTGAGTCACCCTGACCTTAAAACAATACATGCCTCCCTGGAGGGGTTGGATTTCCTGGCGGTATCAGACATCTTTCTAACAGAGACCGCAAAATTTGCGGATGTAGTCTTGCCCGCGGCTTCATTCGCCGAAAAGGACGGCACGGTCACCAGCACTGAACGACGCATCCAGCGAATTCGAAAGGCTGTCCCACCGCCCGGCGATAGCAAGCCGGACTGGCAAATTATATGCGAACTCTCTTCTCGCATGAATTATCCCATGGAGTATGAGTCCCCGGCTGAAATTATGGAAGAGATCGCCATGGTAACCCCTATTTACGGCGGGGTGTCGTATGACAGGCTGGCTGATGGATGGGGGCTTTTTTGGCCGTGTCCGAACAGCGACCATCCAGGGACATCCTTTCTGCACAAAGGATCTTTTGCGAGGGGGAAAGGACACTTTGAATGTATTGAGTATCGTTCCCCGGCGGAACTGCCGGATAATGAGTATCCGTTTTACCTGACCACAGGAAGGGTTTACCAGCATTGGCATACAGGGAGTATGACCAGAAGGGTCACTACGCTTTTCCGTGAAGAGCCGGAAGGATTTGTTGAAATTAATCCAAAGGATGCAAAGGTCTTACGCGTGGCAAACGGGGAACTGGTTCGTGTGGTTTCACGCCGAGGATCAATTACAGTCAAGGCACGCGTGACCGATGATGTGCCTGAAAAGTCTGTCTTTATCCCTTTTCACTTCAGGGAAGCACCGGCCAATATGCTCACGCATGCTGTATGCGATCCAAAGGCAAAGATTCCGGAGTTTAAGGTTTGCGCCGTGCGAGTGGAAAAGGTGGAATAATGCCGGACAAATTCATTCTAAGTAAAGAGCGCCTAAAACCGTTTTTGCGCAAGATCGCTAAAGAGTCTGAACTGATCGCACCGGTAAAAAATCGTCAGGGAGACACGTTCCTTGAGGTGGTCTCATCCATTGATGATATTGCATTTGATCTAAAGACCAAACCGATTATGCCCCCCAAAAGCTTCTTTTTACCTCGGACTGAAACATTGTTTACATACCGACGTGAAGATAAACACTATCGGTTCGATGAAGTCCTTGAGAATACCCCAAGGGTTTTCTTTGGTCTCCGTTCTTGCGACTTATGGGGGGTCCTTTTCCTGGACATGGTGTTCCAGGAAAACTTCAAGGACCTCTATTATCTGAATAGAAGAAGCAACACAGTATTGATTAATATCGGGTGCAATGAACCGATGCAGAACTGTTTTTGCAGAAGCACGAAGAGTGGTCCATTCTTGACTCACGGATACGACCTGCAACTGACGGATTTGGGAAGCAGGTTTTTTGTGGAAGTCGGACGGCCCAGGGGTAAGGAGTTGATAGACAGATGGGACTATTTTTTCACTCCGGCAACTGCAAAAGACAGAGAAGAACAGTATGAGACAGTTCTGGAAGCAGAAAGCAGATTCCAACAAATTGTCGATCTTAACACAGCGGTATCCCGACTTATGAATGATGAGGTAGACGATGAACTATGGGAAGAATTAGGAAATCGATGTCAAAATTGCGGGGGATGCGCCTATGTATGCCCCACCTGTTACTGCTTTAATATTGTTGATCGGTCCATTTCAGAGACCGAAGGAGAAAGGGTAAGAATGCACGATTCATGTACCTTTGCGGGGTTTACCCGACTTGCAGGGGGGTATAACCCACGGGATGAAAGAAAACGTCGAATTCGTAGACGTTTTTATCATAAGCTCTATTATGACAATGAGAAATATCATCTCCCAAGTTGTGTGGGGTGTGGGCGCTGCACGGAAATATGTTTCGGCCGTATAGATATGATCCATTTTATTAAAATGGTTTGCGAGAGAAGTGAAAAGAGGACAAAAGAGGCTTCTTTAAGACTGGGAGAGATCCTTGTGGACGCAGGCCTTATAACCAATGACGAGCTGAAGAAGGCCCTTGAAAAGCAGTCCGGGACAGGCAAACCCCTTGGAGTTCAGCTCGTGGAGGAGGGCGTGATCACAAGAGAGGGAATTGCCCGCGCTCTTGGTTTTCAATTGAAGATTCCGGAAAGAGCAGGAGCAGGAGGTATGGTTGAAAGATAGAACCCAGGCATTGCTGCGCAAAATGGTGGCCAATATCTACCTTCCTTATACTGTTTCCGTAGAGGGGGTAAAAGAGGAGACCGGTGATATCAAGACATTTACACTCCGTTTCAAAGACGAAAAGATACAAGATCGGTTTACCTTTAGCCCAGGCCAATTCGTATTAGTCTCAGTATTCAATTGCGGTGAGGCCCCGATTTCCATATGCTCGTCCCCCACTTTTTCCAAAGGGCTACAGTTGAGTATAAAAAAAGTAGGCCTCTTAACAGGAGAGATACATCGTTACACCAAAGGGGATGAGGTCTGTTTACGCGGACCGTACGGCAACGGCTTCCCTCTTGAACGGCTTTACGACAATAACCTTCTGTTTGTGGGAGGAGGAATCGGCCTTGCACCGCTACGTTCTTTAATCGAATATGTTCTTGCCAAACGAGAGGAATTCGGTGAGATCAGCATACTCTATGGAGCAAGGACACCCGGGGATATTGTTTTCAAGGAGAATTTGGTCGCATGGGGTAAAGAAAGAGGTGTCAAGGTTCTGATTACCGTGGATAGAGAGGATTCAGAATGGGAAGGAAATGTCGGCCCGGTTACACACCTATGGGAGGAAGCCGCAATATCTCCTTTAAACACAAAGGCGATCATATGCGGCCCTCCTGTAATGATCTCTTACGTAGTTTTCGATTTGCTGAAGATGGGGTTTGCCGAAGACGATATCATATCCACACTTGAAAGAAACATGAAATGCGGGGTAGGCAAATGCGGTCACTGTAGTATAGGGAGTAAATTCACCTGTATTCATGGCCCTGTTTTTACCTATCGCGAGATGAAAGAAATACCTTCTGCATTATAAGAGACCTTTACACAACATAACATTTTTTCGTCAGGCAAGGAAGGCGAGAATTTTAACCGGAGGAATACATCGGGTATTTCGAGGATAGCGCTGACGCTTCACTGCGTGCCAAAATTTGAAGTCTGACGCAGCATCACTGAAAAATGTCGCGTTATGCAAAGCTCAAGTTGAGGGGTTTTGGTTATTCGACAAAAACAACCTGCCCCGGATAAATAGTGCAGTTTTTACTAAAGCTATTGACGCGAAGGATCCGAGTTAAGGTCGTATTATGCTTTTTGGCAATCCAGGTTAGGTTGTCCCCTGGTTGCACGCGATACGCCTTTTTATTTTTAGCCTGAAGTGTACCTTCTTGTTCTGTAATCTTAAGGACTTGCCCAACATAAAGACGAGTAGATTCCAAGCTGTTGAGCCGCTGAATCGTCTTGGTGGTGGTATTGAACCTCCGAGCGATAAGCCACAGAGAGTCGCCGGTCCTTACACGATATTTTCCCCCGGGAAGGAGCTGATAATTCGAAGCAACGGCTCTTCTTCCATCTCTTTCCCTTGCCGGTATCTTTAGCTTTTGTCCGGGTCGAATGAGATGCGTCTGCCGGATGTTGTTCGCGCTCGCAATTGCCCGGACACTAGTCCTATATTTCAAGGAAATGAGATATAAAGATTCTCCTTTTCTAACCCGGTGGTATATATAAGACTTTTGTGGCGGGGTCCATTTCGGTATCTCATCCAGCTTTGCAATTAAAACCTCTCCCGCTCCTAAAGGAACTTTGAGAGAATACAGAGTATCCGGTGTGGCCTGATACCGAAGTTCAGGGTTTAACGCTGTGATATTTTCATAGGATACTCCTAACTTATCTGCCACTGTCTTTAATTGAACCTGCTTTTCAATCTCCACAGATTCATAAGGGATCGGCTCATCCAGACCTTCTAAGGTGATCCCATACTTAGCAGGGTCTTTTAGGATATGCAGCGTAGCCAAAAATCTGGGAACATACCGTGCGGTTTCGCCGGGGAGCTTCTGGTAGAGATCCCAGAAGTTGTCCAAATAATTGATCTTCTGGTTGCGAATTACCCTTAAGACAGCCCCTTCACCGCAGTTGTAACCAGCAAGTACCGTTGTCCAGTCCCCAAATATATTATGCAATTCTTTTA
This sequence comes from Pseudomonadota bacterium, assembly GCA_043818915.1. GTDB lineage: Bacteria > Desulfobacterota > Desulfobacteria > Desulfobacterales. Next base: position 19,725 of record JBDRFJ010000239.1, read on the forward strand.
AGTATGAGATGGCCGCAGCGGTCGCTTTTTCAGGATCTAATCGCTCGTCAATCCAGGCATCCCTTTTTAAGCCGAATTTATAGCCGGTTGAGGGGATGAACTGCCAAAGGCCAAGTGCGCGGGCACGGGACAGTGCTTTGGCCTTAAATCCGCTCTCAATAAGCGGCAACCAGGAGAGTTCTTCCGGAAGGCCTGCTTCTTTCAAAGCCTTTACCATTTTTTCTCTGTATATACCAGAACGTTGATAGGACTCTACAAAAAATCTCCGCTCAATACCCTGGAACCGTTTAATCTCTTTCTCAACATGTGTGTTCATGGTCAACGGTATTTCTTTATGATTCCCGTTGAGCACGGTATAACGGGAGGCATAGATCTCCAGAATCCTTTTGGAGATCATGAACCTCAGATCCTCTTTTTGTTGAATCAACTTAGGGATATTGTCAGGATCTACATTTAAGATGAGTATATAGGCCTGGTCCAGGGCGTCAATTGCCCTCTCCAGGTTCCCTTCACCCCAAAATTCCTGGGATGCCTCACACAAATCTAACGCAGCATCAAGAGTCTGTGCCTTCTCTCCATTTTCCTCTTGAGATCTGTCGCCGCTCTCGTTGGTTTCGGCGGGTGCGGCTCCATTTTCCTCTATATCTCCATTGACGTCCTCGATATGTTCCGTATCCGCTTCAACGAGGCAATCCAGAGAGTCCATATTATCGTTACTTTTTACAGTCTGTACGTTGATCTGACCGCATCCAACAATCAAACACATACCAAGAAGAAAAAATACGCATCTGCACATAGTAACGTTCATAAATACCCACCTTTTGATGTTTATATCAATACATTCTTAGCAAGGAAATCGTTGCCTTGTCAAGGTTTATGGTTTTAATGACTTTTGACAAAGTCATTATGGTTTTGAAGTAATGCGAAATTCATTCCAAAATTTCAAAAAATCTGTTAAACGTATCAAATGTTATGAGGAATATAGGAAAAATTCCTATTGCTTTCTTATATAATCGGAACATTAAAAGAAATTGTTAACACTGAACGTGAAAAAAAATCATTTATAATTAAAGATTTTTTTACAAGTTCCTAATGCCACACTTTTCAAGCGAAGGTTAAAATGGACATAAAGAAGTTAAAACAGTTATTAGATTCAGTACATTCCAGCCAGGTGTCTGTAGACGAAGCCTTGGCACAGTTAAAAGATCTCCCCTATCAGGATATTTCCTATGCACGGGTCGACCACCATCGCTCTCTAAGGAACGGATTCCCCGAAGTGATATTTGGACAGGGTAAATCGACTGAACAGATAATCGGCATTATGGAAGCGATGGTCTCAAAAAATGACACAGTGATGGTGACCAGACTCAAAAAAGAAAAGGCTAATGTTATCACTAAACGATTTATTGACAGTATATACCATACAGATGCAAAAGTCTTGGTATATTCATCAAAACCTATCGAACTAACCGGAAAGGGGACTATTTTGGTTGTTACTGCCGGTACATCTGACATCTCAGTGGCGGAAGAGTCTGCTATAACAGCTCAAACCATGGGAAACCACGTAGATACGCTATATGACGTAGGTGTCGCCGGCATTCACCGTCTGATAGATCACAAAGAAAGCCTTGAGAAAGCATCAGTTTTAATCGTTGTGGCTGGTATGGAAGGAGCGCTTCCGAGTGTAGTCGGCGGCTTAGTGGACAAACCGATTATCGCGGTGCCGACCAGCACGGGATACGGGACAAGCTTTGGCGGTCTTACCGCTCTATTCGCCATGCTCAATAGCTGCTCCTCCGGGATTGCCGTGGTAAACATCGACAACGGTTTCGGCGCGGGGTATGTGGCTTCGCTTATTAATAGAGTGTAAGTCTTTAACCGTCAGCACTGAATGAGGATTAACGACAAAACAACTTACCTAAACCTGTATGCTGTTAAATCCGAAATCCGAATATCGAAATTCGAAACAAATACGAATGACCAAAATTCAAAATCCGAGACAATGATATTTGGAAGATTGTACTCTTGATTTGCAGTGAATACAGTACTGCGTAAGATTGAATAGTATTTTGAAAATTTGATATTTGAATTTAGGATTTGTTTCGAATTTCGATATTCGGATTTCGAAATTGAGCCTTTAGTTATCACAAGCACTTTTCCATTAACTATAAGCTTGTGTGGAAGTTATCTTATAATCAGATACGGTCTCAACTTTTCCAGTTTTTTCTTTCCTATCCCGCAGACCTTGAGAAGATCATCCAGGCTCCTAACCGGCCCATGTTCCTCTCTAAATCGAACGATACGTTCGGCTAAGTGCCTGTCTACTCCAGGAAGAGTATCTAATTTTGCTGAATCCACATCGTTTATATCCAACGGAATGCCGAGCACTAATTGACTGGCCGCATCCATATCTGCAATCTGTATCCCCGCCTCACCCTCATCTTTTTTTACCACGGTTAACCGATCACCACTCTCCAAGATCGGTGTCCTGTCGCAGGTTTTAAGAACCAATCCCTCGACGATACCGTTCCCCTTTTGTATGACTTCAACACAAGAAGGGTCCTTATCAAACGAATAGACCCCGGGTCTCTTTACCAAACCCTTGACTTCTATAAATACCCCATGAATCTGATCGCTTTTCCCGGCAACTCTGTTATCCTGTGAAAAAGACAGGGGGCTGCTCAACGGTCTCACAAAATATATCATTACAATGATGAGACCGATGAGGAAGGCTATGAGCTGCTGGTCTCTGCCAAAGGATCTCACAACGGACCTTTCAATCACTATTCCGCTTTATCCAACCCAAAGGCATCATGTAACACCCTAATAGCCAACTCAGTATACTTTTCTTCAATAACACAGGAGACCTTAATTTCAGATGTACTGATCATCGTAATATTAATATTCTCATTTGACAGAACAGAAAACATCTTGGCCGCGACACCCGCATGGCTTCGCATTCCTACTCCTATAATGGAAACCTTCGCGATATTTTCATCACTATAAACACCTTCCGCGCCGATCTCGTCTGCCAGCTTCTGTTGTATATCCAAAGCCTTTTTATAGTCAGGCGTCGCGACAGTAAAAGTGAGGTCTGTCAGACCGCCGGCGCGGGTATTTTGTATGATCATATCAACTTCGACTCCTGCTTCTGCCATTGGTGTGAATATCTTCGCCGCAATGCCCGGATGATCCGGAACCTTGGCCAGGGTAATGCGCGCCTGATTTTTATCGTAGGCGATTCCGGATACCAATACTTTTTCCATATTTTTTTCTTCTTTGACGACCATGGTTCCTTCCTCCTCGTTAAACGACGATCTCACATGAACCGGGACATTAAATTTTTTGGCTAACTCAACAGATCGTATCTGAAGTACCTTTGCTCCAAGACTGGCCATTTCCAGCATTTCGTCATACGATATTTTTTTAAGCTTTCGCGCCTTGCCGCATATATTCGGATCAGTGGTATAGACGCCATCTACATCAGTATAAATTTCGCATGAATCAGCTTTTAGAGCGGCCGCCACCGCCACTGCGGAGGTGTCAGATCCCCCTCGCCCAAGCGTGGTGATGTCCCCGCTCCGGGTCCACCCCTGGAAGCCGGCCACTGTGACAATTTTTTTCTGTTCAAGCGCCTTTCGAATACGATCCACATTGATTTCCTGAATCCGGGCGCGGCCATGGGCCTCATTAGTCAAAAGTTCCGCCTGAAATCCTAAGAAAGAGACGGCCGGGAATCCCATAGAGTTAAGCATCATGGCGAGGAGCGAAACCGTGGTCTGCTCTCCTGTCGCAAGCAATACGTCCAACTCCCGTTCATCCGGGCTCTCGGCAGCCTGATGAGCCAGATTAATCAACTGGTCAGTAACTCCTGCCATGGCCGATAGCACTACCACGAGATCGTTGCCCGCCTGGTACTCTTTTATAACTCGATTGGCTACATTCCTTATCCTGTCGACATCGCCAACCGACGTCCCTCCGTATTTCTGTACAATAAGGGCCACTTAGTACCTCCCATAATGAAGACCGCTACAAAACTTACCGTTTTGCAACGGTCTAATAATATTGCCCAAACTTTACCCTAAGTTGAGCGATTTTTGAGGAAGAGATTGGTGCAGATCGAGTCAAAAAATGCTCAATTTAGGTTTATATCAGGTTCAAAAAAAATGTCTGGTCATATGTCCTAATGGCATTTGGAACACATGGAATATCCCACTCCCGGAAGAAGAAAGGAAAAATCAGATACGTGAGGATTGTGACAGCTGCTACAGCTAAATTCCCTTTCAGGCCTGAGCGGATCGCGAACGCCCATTAAAGGATGATTTGTAGTGGGATGCCCCCTGGTGATGTTCTTAAACCGTGGATGGCATTCTGCTTGAGCGCACAAGGCCCTTTCGGCATCTACAAGCTGAGCCTTGTAATTCGATGCGTGAGGATCGTGACAGGTATCACAGCCGTCATCTTGCACTATCTCGTGGATGATCTTACCTCCGACTATCCTTTTTTGATCATGGCAAAGATAACAGAGTGGACTTCCCTTATCCACTAACTGATACCGAAAACGAGAACCATGGGGGTCGTGGCACGCTGTGCATTCATCCGCTCCAACAGGACCATGAAAGTATTTTTTTTTCGAAAGTTTCACTTTGCTTTCCTGATGGCAACCGAAACAAAGATCACCTTTCCCTCCGAACTTAGGAGCAAATTTTGAAGGAGTGCTTGCCGGATTGTGGCAAACAAAACAGGCCTTTCCCCCAAGGGGGCCATGAAGATATTTTACAGAGGTAAGCAGCTCTGCATGACACTTAACACAATCGGGCTGAGACGTTGTTTTTGTGTCGGGTGTTGTAATATCCATACCCTTATGGCACCACGAACATTTTCTCTCTTTATCCGGTGCGTGGAATAAATAGAGTGGGTATTTCTGGAAATCCTTCTTAGTTCCTGCCGGAGTGTGCGATGGTCCATACTTTGAGCTGTAAGAGAGAACAAGCGTCTTTCCCCCAACGGTTATCTCATTGAGCCCGGGTTCTAAGCTAAGGAGAGCATGAAATACATCTTTGTAGACCTTTCCTTCGATCTTGTTCTTTTTTCCCGTGTCTTTATTTTTTAATACTACGGTCATGTCTTTTGGACCACCCGGTGTTGATACCACCAGCCATACAGTTTCATCGACAACACGTGTCCCATGTTCGGGTGCAAGAATATCGATTTCATTTTCCGCATACGCCGGAGCAAACAGGATCAAAAGTAACACGAACGACACTATGCCGCGGATCACTGTTTCATAGCCTCCCTTTTTAAGAATTCATACGCTTTCTTATACTCCTTTATGGCATTCTTGAATTCCCCCTTTGCCTCGTAGGCATTTCCGATCGCATAGTGCAACACATGGTTTTTCGGAGACATGAACGAAAGCATCTGCAGATCCTCCACGACTCCTTCCAGGTCACCTTTTGCAACGCGTAACCTTGCGTAAGCAATTTTTGCGTCAATCGCATCAGGATCAAGGGCCAATCCTTTGTTAATGTCCTTTTCCGCCCCTTCAAGATCACCCTCTTCGAGGCGCAGTGCACCAAGTCTTATATACGCCTCGGCCAACTCAAACAATCCAACAGCTCGTGTGTATTCCTCCTTTGCCTTGTCGAGCATCACCATGTTTTCCATTCTGATCCCAAGTCTAAGGTGCTGCATGGCTTTTACCTCTTGGCTCGATTGTTTGGCTACTTCAGGACTGAGTTTTTCTTTGGCTTCTTGTTCACTGATTTTTCCCAGTAACAGCAGTATCTCTGTGTCAATTTTGTCTTCGATAGTGTTAGAATACCCAAAACCGGTTTTTACCAGTCCCTCTCCATTTACTACCAGTATACTCGGCACAACAAATAACCCGAAAGCATTATAGGCGTCGTGTCCCTCATCCAATAGGACAGGATATTGTGGATTAACCTGGCTGATGACCTCGTGGATCGTTTCTGATCTGTTCTTCTGGGCATTGATGGCTGCTACCTTTATTCCCTCATAGCTCTCTGCCACTCCATTGAGTAGCTCCATTATTTCTATCGACCTCTTTTTTTTCACGTCTGTGTCCGCACCCCAAAAGAGGAGAATTAATCCCTTCCCCTTTACAGCAGAAGGCGAAAGCGAAAAACTCCCTCCATCTACCTTTTGAAGCTGGACCGAGGGAATTTTTCCCCCTTGTTCAACGTTTCTAAATGGAAACGAAAAGGCAAACGAGGGGAAGAGCAAGATGGCAAATATAATGACCAATTTCTTCATGAAGCATCTCCTCTCTCTTGAACAAGCCTTCGAGTATTTTTCAATCAATTCATTAATGCTCGGGTTAATTACTTGCAGCTTTGACCCTGTCGTATGAACGTGGTTTGTGACATCCTACAACGCAGCTGCCTCCATTGTCTTTAGGTGTGAATTGAATCGTATAACTCCACATACCAAAAGGAACCTCAGCCCTAACATGCTTTGCCTGATCTCCGGCATGTACCTCGTGACAGGCCTTACAACTCCTTCCCTTCTGCCTATTGACATGAGCAAAATGGAGATTTACGGAACCGTTTCTGAAGTTGGTCAGTTCCTTGGTTGTTTCATCTTTGCAAATATCTTTATTGTGGCATTCAAAGCACATAGCATATTCTGTGGGCGTGTACGCAGTATAAAACTCCGCGGGAAAATATTTCTTAAGGAGATGAGCATACTGAGCGCCATGAGATGTGTGGCAGGCATTACAGTTGCTTTCTTTTACCGCCCCGTGTTGGTACTTGCTTGATGTTACCTTATCTTTAAGCTCCTTGTGACAAGCAAAACATATATCTTTCAGAGGAGCCTTTAATTGTTTTTGAAAGTTGGTGGAATGAACGGTGTGACAAGCGGAACATTTACCTTCGGTTACACCGCGATGTTGTACTTTAGCGTTCTTTATTTCCTTTATCACATCGGGATGCGTCTTCTGATGACAAGAATAGCAGAGTTCCGGCTCCTTGTCCTTCAGTTGAAATGTAACGTTGGATCCATGGGCCGTATGACAGCTATTGCAATTTTCCGTTTGCGGTTTATGGCTAAATTTTCTATTGAACTGTTCCAGTCGTTCCTTGTGGCAGAGAAAACAAAATTTCTCATTTTTTTCCGCCAAGAGTCCCTTGTAGGGCGATGAATGAGGGCGATGACAGGCGATGCAGTCTCCCTGTTTCACGGGACCATGTAAGGAAGTGTATTTTTTTATTCCCTTGTCATGGCAGTTAAAACAAAGCCCCTCGATCGATTTGCCTATAAGCTGAAACTTTTGAGAAGACTGGTGAGGATTGTGACAGACGATACAGTTCCCTTCTTTCACTGGAGGCATGATAAATTTGTCTTTATAGATCTTCTTTTCTTCCTGATGACAGGAGATGCACAAGTCGGCCCCGCCTCTGGAAACCACCTTGGGCAGGACGGAACCATGCGGATTATGGCAAAATACGCAAATTTTTGCGCCGATAGGTCCGTGTATGTAATTAGCCTTTCCGATCTTATCATGGCATTCCCCTGTCGTACAATTGGCCTTTGTCGGGATGACTCGTTTATAAGAAGGAGTTCTCCCTTTTAGCTGGTGGCACGTATCGCATGACGGTCTCTCCATCGCCTTGTCTGTCGATGGATGGACATGATAGTGTTGGAGCCCCTTTGGAACATCTTTCTTGGAAACAACAAGGTATATCTTCCTTTCGGCTGTAGATTTTTCGCTCTTTATGATAACGCGATTTTCTCCTTCTTTGAGTTGAACCTTGATACTGAACGCGCCGTACTTGACAGGGACTTTGTCGTTTCCAAGTAATTGCCCCCTTTTTACCTTGGCGTTGAGAAACTTATCTTGCTCTTTTTCAACCATACCCACCACTTCCACAGTCTCCGTGCCCGTGGTCTTGTCCGCGGAAACCCAGACATCCTTTGGGGGAAACATAATATTGATTGACGCCTCAACCGGGAACCCAACGGACATCAAAGCGAAAAGCGATGCCGTAATAAACATAATCTTTGATTTCATATCAAACCTCCGGATAACACAAGATTCAAAACGTACAGGATCTTTTAATAATTATAACTAGTTATTTCTACCGGATACATTCTCCGTTGTCAAGTCAAAAATTGGCCTAAATTCGAATTTGGGCGAGTCCGCCAAGGGCACTTTTTTAAACCTAAGTTGAACGATTTTTGGGGAAGATATGTGCTGAGATCTTGATGCAGTCCCGCCTGGGCGGGACGAAAACCGCAGGCATACCCGTGGATATGTCGAGGATTTTTGCGAACTTTGATGCGCAAGAGATCGGTGCAGATCGAGTCAAAAATCGCTCAATTTAGGTTAAATTACCGTAACTCCGATATTGAGCAAAAAAACAAAGGGAAAAGAATTGAAAAAACCTCGTTGATTCAGTATGATAAGTTCGACAAAAAACAAAAAATACTGTAACCAACGAGGTTAAAAGAAATGATACGACAAACCGTTCTTC
>JBDRFJ010000240.1:0-25708 GCA_043818915.1 Pseudomonadota bacterium
GAAGAACGGTTTGTCGTATCATTTCTTTTAACCTCGTTGGTTACAGTATTTTTTGTTTTTTGTCGAACTTATCATACTGAATCAACGAGGTTTTTTCAATTCTTTTCCCTTTGTTTTTTTGCTCAATATCGGAGTTACGGGAGCTGCAATGTCAATAGCATTTCAATCTTTTAAAAATTTGAGTGGACGGTGTGGATGATGATATGGTAACGATTAGACAGGGACAGCAAATGGGCGCTTGCCGGTTAACATAGGAGAAAAGGCAATACAATGGGTTTCGGGCAATGGGAGAATCCTCATTATGGACAGAAAACCTACCTACGAAGAGCTCAAGCAAAGAGTCAAGGAATTAGAAAAGGACGCGGCTGAGCACGGCCGCGTGGATAAAGAGCTGCGTGCAGCGCACCAAAAGCTGCGTGCCATCTTCGATTCCATACAGGATACTATCAACGTCGTTGATCTTGATTTCAATCTAACCGACTTAAATGAGTTTATAATTAAAACATTCGGTTTGCCCGGGAGAGAAGCGGCCCTTGGCCGCAAGTGCTTTGAGGTGCTGAAAGGCCGGAAAGAAATGTGCCCGGTTTGTGCCGTGGCCGAGGCATATCGAACTAAAACTGTTGCCTATCGAACGTCTACCCCTGAAGATGAAAAGAGGTCCGGGGGCAGGAGTTTCGAAATATATGCCTATCCGATTATAGATGAAGGCGGGAATGTCTCGGGGGCAATCGAGTTCGCGAGAGACATCACCGAGCGCAAGCGGGCGGAGGAATCGCTTCAGAGGAGTGAGAACAAGTGCAAAACATTACTTGAGAATCTCCCACAGGCAATCTTTCTCAAGGATAGAAATTCCGTGTATGTATCCTGCAATGAGAATTACGCCCGGGATTTAGGAATTAAACCCGACGAAATCACGGGAAAGACAGATTTTGACTTTCATCCAAGGGACCTGGCGGAAAAATACAGAGCGGACGATAACAGGATCATGGAGACGGGAGAGACAGAAAATCTTGAAGAAAAATATACTAAGGGTGATCAAGCAATAACTGTGCATACGGTTAAGACGCCTATGAGGGATGAACAGAGAAACGTCATCGGAATACTGGGAATTTTTTGGGATATCACGGAGCAAAAGCAACGCGAAGAAGAACTAAAGAAATACCGGGAGAACCTGGAGAAGCTGGTAGAACAGCGCACAGCCGAACTGAGAACCATGAACGATCAACTTCAAAGGGAAATCATCGAACGCGAACGGATAGAGGAGGGGCTGCGCCAACAAAAAAACCTGATGAGTACTATTCTCGCTTCCACGCCTGACCTGCTTGTTCTGAAAGATCGCAATTTTGTTTACGAAGCGGTTAATCCGGCGTTCTGCCGGTTCATAGGCAAACGGGAAGAAGAAATCATCGGCAAGACGGACTTCGATCTATTTCCCCATGATGAGGCTGAGATGTACCGTCGTGAGGATGTAAAAGTGATGGAAACGGGCAGAGAACAGATTCAAGACGAGGAAGTTACCGGAGAGAAAGGTAAAAACTGGGTCCAAGTGGCTAAGACCCCGGTTCTTGATGAATCCGGGACATGTGTGGGGGTTCTCTGTTCGGTTCGTGACATTAGTGCCCGCAAGCGTGCGGAGGAAGAAAAAAAGAAACTGGAAGCCCAACTCCGCCAAGCTCAGAAGATGGAGGCTATCGGCACCCTTGCAGGCGGCATTGCCCATGATTTTAACAATCTACTCATGGCCATCCAGGGCAATACCTTATTGATGCTGGCCCACATTGATGAGGCTCATCCGCACTATGAATATCTCAGAGGAATCGAAAAACAGATCCAAAGCGGCGCAAAACTTACCAGACAGCTTCTCGGCTACGCCAGAAAGGGACGCTATGAAGTCAAGCCTATTGATCTTAACCAACTTGTGGAAGAGACTTCATCCGCCTTTGGCAGAACCAGGAAGGAAATCGTAATTCATCGAGAACTTGCCCACGACCTGTTTGCGGTTGAGGCCGACCAGGGACAGATTGAACAGACACTTTTGAACCTCTATGTGAATGCCGCCGATGCCATGCCCGGCGGAGGGGATCTTGTCTTGAAGACTCTGAACGTGACCCACGAGGCGATGCAAAGCAGCGTGCATAATTTAAGGCCGGGCGGCTATATCCTCTTAGCCGTGACCGACACGGGCCCGGGTATGGATCAAGAGACGCAAGAACGCGTATTTGAGCCTTTTTTTACCACAAAGGAGATGGGAAGAGGCACTGGCCTGTGACTTGCTTCTGTATACGGGATTGTCCAGGGCCACGGCGGATACGTTGCAGTTGAGTCTGAGAAGGGACACGGGACCACTTTCTCTGTGTACCTGCCCGCGTCGGAGAAAAAGGTCGAAAAGGGTGTCACAATTGCCCAGCACGCCATTGAGGAAAGCAGGAGGACCATCCTGTTCGTTGACGATGAGGAACAGGTTTTAGATGTCGGGGTTAAGGTGCTGGAGCACTTGGGACACCGAGTGCTCGGGGCCGCAAGCGGTAAGGAAGCCGTTGAGATCTACAAAGCGCACAAGGATACCATTGATCTGGTGATCCTTGACATGATTATGCCGGAAATGGGCGGTGGTGAGGTCTATGATCACATAAAAGCGATTAATCCCAATGTTAAGGTACTTCTTTCAAGCGGATACAGCATCGAGGGCCGAGCGACCGAAATAATGCAACGCGGCTGTAATGGTTTTATTCAGAAGCCATTCAATGTGAAGGAGCTGTCTGAGAGAATAACGGCAATCCTCGATCAGAAATAACCTCTCAAACTAACAACCACACGCAACGACGAAGGTCTTGGGGGTCGGAAAAATAAAGCAAGGAGGAAAGCTAATGTTAAAAAAACTATTTGTCGCTTCAGTAGTTCTGTTCGCCACCATTTCAATCTCCTTTGCCGGTTCAGTACCGAATATGCAGGAAGGGATGTGGGAGATCACTTCGAAGGTGGAAATGCCGGGGATGCCGATGGAGATGCCGCCGGTCACATATACCCAGTGCCTGACGAAAGAGGACCTTGTCCCGCAGAGTTCTCAACCAGGACAGGAGTGTAAAATCACCCAGACTAAGGTGACAGGCAATACGGTGACATGGACCATGCAATGCAAGGGCCAGGGCGGGACAATGACAGGGACCGGCTCCGTAACATACAGCGGAAACAGCTTTAAAGGTACAATCAAGATGACTATGCCCGAATCAAACATGGAAATGACCTGCCACATCAGCGGCCATCGCATCGGAGATTGCGAGTAGTTTAATATGATTTTAATACCCCGCCCGCTTGCGGCGGGGAGCTTCATTAATGTCCGGATATTCGCTGCCAGAGAATCAAACACTTTCGGTCAAACCGGTACAACCCCCCTTATCTTAAACCTAAGTTGAGCGATTTTTGACTTGATCTGCACCAATCTCTTCCTCAAAAATCGCTCAATTTAGGTTATAGCTTTATCTGAAAATTATGATATTATAATGTCATTCTTCCCTGCGGGGCAGGAAGAGTAGGCAAAGCACGAACATTGGACAAACAGGAGGGCATGCTGTGGTATTTAGCAGGGGGGGTGGGGCACGGATTCTTGTGGTGGACGACGAGAAACAATTGGCAGATGTGCTTGTGGATTACCTGACCAGCTTGGGTTATCAGACCGTTGCTGCATATGGCGGGCACGAGGCACTGTCCAAGCTTGAACAGGAAAATTTCCAACTGATCATTACGGATTTGAAGATGCCGGATATGGACGGCATGAAGCTCCTGGAGGCGGCAAAGAGCCTGGACAAGAGGGTTGTGGTTGTTGTTATTACCGGTCACGGCACCATTGAATCGGCAGTTGAGGCCATTAAGAAAGGAGCTTACGACTTCATTCCAAAGCCCTTCAATATGGAGGAGCTGGAAATAATTATTAATAGAGCGCTGGAGCGGCACGCGCTTTTCAGGGATTTGGGTGTCTTCCGCGGGATGACCCTGGCCCTGATCATATCTGTACCTTTGTGGCTCATGCTGGGGATTGTGCTTGCCATGGTTTGGAAATGAGACCTTTGCAAAACGCCCCCTTTTGCCCAATTTCTGCGTCAGGCTCAGATTTTAATACTCAAAATACTCAATGTATTCCTCCGTTTAAAATCTTCGCCTTCCTTGACCTTGAACAAAATTAGGCATTTTGCAAAGGTCTCAAATAGCGCCATAGGAGGCTGTCCGAGAATTCTCGGACAGCCTCCTATCTATTTTCCCCCCAGAATCTCCCTTATTTTTTCAGACAGCTCGTTTATATTAAAAGGTTTCTGGATAAAACCATTACAGCCTCGCTCCAATATCTCGGTTGCCTGGCCGTCTATGCTGTAACCGCTTGAAAGGAGAACTTTTATATTGGGGTTGATCTCCTTCATGCGGTCATAGGCTTCGCCACCACCCATATTGGGCATAACCATGTCCAAAAGGACGATGTCTATCTCATCCCGGTTTTTCTTGTAAACGTGGATAGCCTCTTTTCCGTCTTTGGCTGTGAGTGCCCGGTAGCCCATAGCCTCCAATGATTCCTTGCCCACATCCAGGACAAGGTCTTCATCATCCACCAGCAGGATTGTTCCGGTTCCTTTACTGAATTTCTTATTAGTTGCGAGAACTTTCCGGACCTTTTTTTTCGATGCAGGCAGATAAATCCTGAAGGTAGTCCCATGCCCTTTCTTGGATTCGACATCAATATGTCCACCATGGCCCTTTATGATACCGTAAGTTGATGCCAAGCCAAGACCTGTGCCCCGGCCCATCTCCTTGGTCGTAAAGAACGGATCAAAGATGCGCTCCATCGTGCTTTTGTCCATGCCCATGCCCTTGTCTTTAACTGTTAGCACGACATAATTTCCCGACTTTGGATCATACCCCTTGCGTTTCATATCCTTGCGAGTCGCATTCATGGTCATCAAGAATAGATCCCCACCGCCAGGCATGGCATCCGCGGCATTCACAAACAGATTCAACAGGACTTGCTCGATTTGTCCCTGGTCCGCCTCTACGGCAAATAGGTCTTTGGCAAACTCTCGATGAATCGTAATCTCCTTTCTGGTTCGGCCAAAAGTGTCAGAGGTTTCTTTTACCAATTGGTTCAGGTCAATGGGCTTAACTTCATATCTTCCCTTCCTGGCATAGCCGAGAAGCTGGCCGGTGAGCTTCACCCCGCTTATAACCATTTTTTCAATGCGTTTCAGCCTGTTATGATTTGGATGTGACGAATCAATGCCTAAGAACATCAAGGAGGCATTCCCCAGTATACCCGTGAGCAGATTGTTAAAGTCATGGGCAATGCCACCTGCGAGGGTCCCGATGGCCTCCATCTTCTGAGCTTGTTGAAGTTTGGATTCAAGCCGCTTTGACTCATTAATGTCCTTAAGGGTATGGGTATAACCTATCAGCTTTCCTGCGTGGTCTACTATGGGAGAGGTAGAGCATATGAAAGTTCCGCCTATGGTGGGTATTACTATCTCTTTGGTGTGGGGCCCTAATGTTTTCATGGTGCGTGCTAACGGGCATTGCTTGATCGGGCGGCTTAGGCCGTGCACGACTTCATAACATTTCTTGCCCACCAAATTTTCCTTGGTGGTATTCAAGATTTCAGCCGTGGTCTTGTTCGCGCGAAGAATTTGGTGTTCACTGTCCAGCAGCATAACCATGTCAGTTATGGCATCAAATGTATTTTCCCAATCCTCATTGGCCCGAACCAGTGCATGTTCGGCTTTTACCTTTTCCGTAACGTTTCGTGCAATCTCAATGACTCCAACGACCTGACCGGATTCATCCTTTAGCGGGACGCCATAGTTTTCCCAATAAGATTCGCCCACAGTATTCATGGCAGGCCGATATAGAGTTGCGCATTCGCTATCCCCTGTTTCGAGCGCCTTCTTACAAGGGCAACCAGGACAAGGGACATCGGCGTTCTGAAAAAATTTATGACACGTATGTTCTATAAGATCTTTAGGGGTTTTATTAACCACGGCGGCCGCCGTCTTGTTTGCCCAGACTATTCTCATCTCCCTATCAATATGCATTATCATATCAACCGAAGCATCAAGGATGGCCTGTTTCTGTGCCTCACTCTTCCGCAGGGCCTCCTCAGCCTGTTTACGCTCGGTGATGTCTATAACCAAACCATCGTATGACAGGAGTTTGCCTTCTGTATCGTAATTGGGAACGAGTGTGTTCTTTACCCAACGGATGACGCCGTCCTTTCTCAAGATGCGATGTTCAAGGGGCTGCGAGTCTTGCCCTAAAATAAGACGCCTGGCCTGCTCCTGGACGGCCGCGCGATCTTTCTCATGTACCATCCGAAACCATAAGTACGGATCGGAAGCATACTCCTCGGGGGTATAGCCGGTCACGGCAATACACGCAGGACCATGAACGGTTTCTACTGAATGTCCATCCTCAATGCGAACCGTGAAAATGTAGTCCGTCACTGCCCCGGTGATACGCCGATACCTCTCCTCGCTCTCGTGCAGGGCTTCCTCCACCCTCTTGCGGCACTCTTCCAATGACCCCGATTCAGTTACCCGCCGGCGCAATTCTGTCAATTCATTTATGAGTTGCTCTTTTGTTTTATCTTCAGCTTTCATCTAAGATGTTTCCTCAAAAGCATCATGCTCAAAAGCACAAAACCCCGCCTCTCTTTACGAGAACCGGGGTCTTGGTATTCAATGCATGGTTACACCCTCTGCTGGGGTTAGTGAATCATAGTAGAATTTGTTTGTGAAGACTACCACGACCGTATGGGTTGTGTCAAGGATTCCCAGGGGTAACAGGCAGTTCGGGATAGAGGCCAACAATGTCAATATTATTAGTAGAATAGGTTGGGCCTTGCAGATTCATATGGTTTGCATAATAAAATACACCACAACATTGGACATTCAAGGTTACAGATTGGAATGGGAAAAGAACTGAACAACTATGTTGAAAGTCTCGAAAAGTCCGCAAACTGTGCAAAGAGTTCCTCAATCTTGCTCAGGAGCGCTAAACGGTTCTTTCGCAGTTCTTTTTCTTCGGCAAGGACCATGACACCGTCAAAAAAGGCATCGATCGGCTTTTTGAGATGAACCATTGCACGCAGCCCCTCGTCGTAGGCCCTGTTTTGCAAATAGCTTGAGACTGTCTGTGCGGTTTGTTGGAACGCCTGGTAGAGGTCGGACTCACATTGCTCCTGGAACAGCCCCGGATCAACGGTGTCGCGAAAGGAGAGGGCCTCTTTGCCTTCCTTGATCAGCTTCTTTTGCTGTTTGATGATATTGACGACACGTTTGAAGGCAATAGCAATCGGGTCAAAGTCCGGTTCTTTTTTGAGTTTCTCAAGAGCTACTATTCTGGCCTTATCTGAAACTATGTCATCACATGATGCGCTGAGTACCGCATCTATCACATCCTTTGAAAAACCGGATTCGACCATAACGTTTTCAAGACGGTGTCTGAAAAAAGTAAGAACTTCGGATATTATAGCTGCTTCGTCGAACACTTTTTCTCCGGGTTTTCCCGAAGAACTGCTCAACTTATTGCCGAACAGACTGATAGCCTTGTCTATTAAAGCTTTCAACGACAAAGAAATCCCCTTGTCGACAATAATGTGTATAATCCCAAGGGCCTGTCTTCTCAAGGCATACGGATCGGACGTTCCTGTCGGGATCAGATTAACCCCGAAACAGCCCACAATGGTATCAAGCTTGTCAGCAATACTTACTATTACGCCGGCAGGTGACTCCGGAAGACGATCTCCGGCAAATGTCGGCAGATAATGTTCTTCAATTGCCTGGGCTATATCTTTTGGCTCTCCTGAACGCTCGGCATAGATACGTCCCATGATTCCCTGGAGCTTTGGAAATTCTCCTACCATCTGACTTACAAGATCGGCCTTGGAAAGCCATGCCGCACGAGATGCGTGTTCTTTTAGTTCAGGAGAGACAAGTTCGGAAAGATGGCCGGTCAACTCCTTTACACGGCCAATCTTTTCGTAAGTTGTCCCAAGCTTGGCCTGAAACAGTACTCCCTTTAGTTTTTCCACGAGTTGGGCCGGTGGAAGCTTGCTGTCTGCTTCAAAAAAGAAACGCGCGTCTTCCAACCTGGCCCGCAAAACACGTTCATGTCCCTTCGTGACAATCGACATATCGGATACAGGTGTATTATTGACCGCCACAAAGTATGGCATCAGGCGATTCTGCGTGTCGATTACCGCAAAATATTTTTGATGTTCACGCATCGATGTAATGAGGACCTCATCCGGAAGCTGCAAGAAATCGGACGAAAATGTCCCTACAGTAACCGCGGGATATTCTACCAGGTTGGCAACTGTATTCAACAACTCTTCATCCGGCAGGAGCCGCCCACCTACAGATCGTACGGCATTTTCCGCTGTTTGCCGGACCATCTTCATTCGCTCCTCAAAATCAGGTATCACAAAAGCGGATTTAAGGGCGGCGGAGTACTCATCAAAATCACTTACGGCAAGCGATTTTTTGTTCATAAAACGGTGGCCATAGGTCCGTCTGCCACTTTTAATCGTTTCTATAGTGAAAGGGATCGTACGCCCGTTAAAAACTGCCAGAAGCCAATGGATGGGGCGTGCAAAGGCGAAGCGAGATCTTCCCCAGCGCATTGATTTGGGAAATGGAATAGTAGTAATTGCCTCGGGAAGTATAGTTTTAAGCAATGTTTGAGTGGCATGTCCTCTGACAGTCTTTTTTACAGCAAGGTATTTCCCTTTCTCGGTGTCTTTGCATGTAAGTTTAGAAACAGGAACTCCCTGGCTTTGCGCAAATCCTTCCGCCGCCTTGGTCGGGTTCCCTTCAGAGTCAAACCCCACGGGATAGGGGGGGCCTGTAAATTCGCTGGTGATAGAGGTCTGTTTTTTTGCGACATTTTTAACGACGACGCCTAAACGTCTCGGTGTGCCAAAGGTTTGAATCTCCCCATATTTGATTCGCGCCTCACTCAAATTCCGGCCTAATATCTCTTTCAACGCTTTGAGAGAAGGCAAAATAAATCCTGCCGGCAACTCCTCAGTTCCTATTTCTAATAACAGTTCACTCGTTAAGTCGGATTGAGTTTTGGCTGATTCCATGCTCCGTATATTGCTCCATTCAATAAAAGTCATTGACAAAAAGTTAATCCGTTAGTATTGTAAAAACCTTTAATTGTCAACTACTTTTAATTCGTTTCAGGATACGACAGGAGATTATAGGGTTTTTATTTTGGACGCAGATGAATACAGATTGGAAAGATTTTAAATTAGAAAATAGGAATCTGCGTCCTAATAGATCTAATTGTAAAAGGAGAGCGAATTATGAAAAGAGAAGTTGAATATTTTGAAAAGCCGGGCCCACAAAATAGTGAAACATGTATCGATATAGTCGAGAGTTTGGTCAATGAGGGGCTTAAGGATGTAGTGATCGCTTCCACATCAGGGAAAACCGGTCTTTTGGCTGCCCGCAGACTAAAAGGGACGGGGGCAAACTTAGTGGTTGTGGGGCATAATATCGGTTTTAGAGAGCCCAACCAGAACGAGTTCGCCCAAGAAGCCCACAAGGAGATTGTAGAACTCGGGGGGCATATTTACAGGGGGACTATCCTTACTCATTCTCTTGAAACAGGGCTTGCCGCAAAATTTTCAGGGACCTATCCCACAATTCTTATAGCCAATACCTTACGACGACTCGGTCAGGGGATAAAAGTTTGCTGTGAAATTGTAATGGAGGCGTGCGACGGAGGTCTTATTAGGGAAGGAAAACATGTAGTAGCCGTGGCAGGTACGGTCAAGGGCGCGGATACCGTGGCTATTGTCAAATCTGCCGTTTCCAGCCGATTTTTAGATTTATATGTGTCTGAGATACTGGCCAAACCTCTATAGTCTTTTTAAAAGCCTTACCACCATTGTTTCAAACATTTTTCCGGAACGAAGTCCAACAATCGTTTGATCTATCATACCATTCTGGTCAATAACAACAGTGGTAGGAATTGCTGAAATACCGCCATATTTGTATATGATATCCTTAGTTGCCAAAGCTATGGGGTATTGAACATGATATTTTTCCAAGAACTTATTCAATATTCCCGGGTTTCCCTGGTCTAAAGAAAGACCGATTATTTCAAGACCTTGAGGATTATATTTTTTATAAAGACGTACAAAATCCGGAATCTCGGCACGACACGGACCGCACCATGTGGCAAAAAAATTAATTAAGACCACCTTTCCCCGAAGGCCGTCCAGGCTGATCGTATTTCCCGATATATCCCTAACAGAAAAAAGGGGGGCCACTTTTTTTACAGTCTTTGTACTAAGTTGTTCTCCCTCGGTTTCACATGCGCAAAGGCAAATAGATACCAAAATAACAAGAGCTATGATGGACTTAAAACGTTTCACTTTTGTCTCCCGGTTTTGATTTTACTTACTTTTGGAATAGTATATAACACGGGACATATTTAACTGCAATAATCAACGGATACTAATTTTTAGATTACACAAAGTCGTATATATGATAATAAAAAGGTAACTACTCAGGTTCACAGTTCCGGAGTTCACGGTTCAGAGGTTCTGGGTTCAAGGTTAGCGAAGGTTAACGAAAGAAAGGTAACCCTGAACGGTGAACCTTGAACCCAACAATAGGTAGAAGTGTGAAGATGGATGAAAACGGAATGTACGCTCACAGGCTGGAAAAATTAAGAAAAGATCTGCATGACCGCTCAATTGATACATTTTGGGTGCTGAATGAAGAAAACAGGCAATATTTGAGCGGCTTTAGAGGACACGACGGGCAGTGTGACGAGTCGGCCGGATCTCTCTTTATTGCCCAAAGCAGACAACTCCTAACTACTGATTTCCGTTATATTGAACAGGCCGGGAACGAAGCGCCGAGCTTTGAACCTCTATGCTACACAAAAGGTATTATTGATCTCTTGCCGGATATATTAAAAGATCTCAAGACCAAGCGCCTTGGATTTGAAGCCGGTCGCCTTTCTTATCTCCAGTTTCAGAAGGTGTCCGAAGCCCTGCAAAAGAGTGGGATATCAGTTGACCTTGTTCCGTGTGAGGAGATGTTGGAAGGTCTTCGTATCATCAAGGAAGACTTTGAAATAGAGGCGATCAAACGTTCCATTGCGATAACGGAATTAGCGCTCACCGCGATTTTAGACGGGCTCGCCCCCGGGATGTCGGAAAAGGATGTGGCGTGGTCTATTGAAAGGGAGATACGAGAAAGAGGGGCCGAGGAGATATCATTTTCTCCAATTGTTGCCTCCGGTGAAAACTCTGCTCTCCCACATGCCATTCCCACGGACCGAAAAATTAAGAGCGGAGAGCCGATCCTGTTTGACCTTGGCTCACGGTTGGACGGCTACTGTTCTGATATGACCCGGACGGTAATTCTTGGGAATCCGGATACAAGATTTAGGGATGTTGTTCAAACCGTTTACGATGCCCAGCAAAGAGCAATTGAGAGCATAAGGGCTGGTGTCAGTAGCAAGTCTGTCGATAAGGTCGCACGTGATTGTATAGATGAAAGGGGATTCAAAGGAAAATTTGGCCATGGCTTGGGCCATGGTGTTGGGTTGGCTGTGCACGAAAGGCCGTCTCTGAACCCTACCAACGATATCATACTTAAACCCGGCATGGTAGTTACTGTTGAACCCGGCATATACATTCCTGGATGGGGCGGAGTGCGGCTGGAAAACATGGTAGTTGTGCAGGAAAATAGGGCAGAAGTATTAAACAAGATGCCTGTGCTCTTGTCATACGAATAAGGGTAGTAGTTTTGCAAAAAAGTATTTCACCGCAAAGACGCAAAGAACGCAAAGAAAAACCTGATGAAAGGGAAAAATAAACTTTCAAAAGAATTCATTGAAACTTTGCGCTCTTTGCGCCTTTGCGGTGGTAATAATTATATATTAATTAGCTATGGATAATCTGGTAGATCGATTTACTGATTTTTTGGTGGTGGAAAAGGGGCTTTCCTCAAATACATTGGAGGCATACAGCAGAGATTTGGGCCGATATCTTACATTCTTGGGGAAAAAGGGGATTTCAGATATCTCCGACTCAGATACCACCCATATATTAGGCTATTTGATTGCGCTACAAAGAGCAGGGCTGTCCGCGCGGAGCAGGGCGAGACATGTAGTAACACTTCGGGCTTTTTATCGGTTCCTGACCAAGGAAGGAATATTGAAGGCCAACCCTGTCCAATTAGTAGATATTCCAAAGTGGCTGCAAAAACTTCCTGACTTTTTGCATCTAAAAGAAGTTGAAAGGCTCTTGGCCGCTCCAGATATTAAGACACCTCTTGGACTAAGAGATTCGGCCATGCTGGAACTTTTATACGCGGCCGGATTAAGGGTTTCAGAGCTTATTAAAATCCGATTGCAGGAAATAAATCTTGAAGCCGGTTTTGTAAAAGTGTTCGGAAAGGGTTCCAAAGAGCGGGTTATACCTATAGGGCTTATCGCAAAAAATCAGATTGAACAATATCTAAGGAACGGAAGAAGGGCGCTCCTTAAAGGACGTAATAGTCCGTATCTATTTGTCAACCGCTCAGGGAAGTGTTTAACCCGCCAGGGGTTCTGGAAGCTTTTAAAGCGTTACGCGGTTCAGGCTGGAATACCTAAAAAGGTTTATCCCCACACCCTGCGACACTCTTTTGCCACTCATCTTCTTGAACATGGAGCAGACCTGCGATCTGTTCAGATCATGTTGGGTCACGTGGATATTTCTACTACTCAGATCTATACTCATGTGGCAAGGGAAAGACTTAAGCGGATACATCAGGAGTACCATCCGCGGGGATAAGTGTTCACCCAGAAATGGCATATTTTGCCTCAATACTGCGTTCTCCGCGGGTTTTTATCCTCAGCGTAGCGCTGCTACGCCTGCGGTACAAACCCTTGTGCGGCCTTGTCTTGGGGCAAAATCTACCATTTCTGTGCGGACACTATTATGGGTAGACACTAATCGGATTTGGGGAGTATAAAATAGAACTTGTTTCCTTGCGGCACAGCTTCGTATCCAACAAACCCGCTATGCAGTCGAATAATTTCCTTGAAAAAGTATAGTCCCTGGCCGGTACCGGGGATTTTATCAACGTTGCTGCCGCGACGTCCCTCCAGGAATATGGTATGACGTTCTTCTTCAAAAATATGGGGGCCGGTGCTAAGCACATAATATTTTATCCCATGCATGCCGTTAAAAAAATAGTCTTTAAGCACCTCTCTTCCATAGGCGATGTATTTATTTTTTGTTACTTCCTTTGTATACTTTAACGCGTTAGAAAAAAGGTTGGCATAGACTTGGGACAAGAGCCCGATATCCACCTGCATCGGCTTTTCATTGTCCATGGCAGTATATTCATCCCGTATTTCAATATGCTTGGCCTTTATTTTTGCCTTATATTCTTCCAACTGCGGCAGGATAATATCCTTTTTCATATTACAAGCGTTTCTATTAAGCACATAATGCCCTTTTTCAAAATGCGCTCTTCTCAATAGAGTTTCCAAAAAAAGGCTTGTGTTGCTGTAATGCTTTCTGATGTTTTTCACCTGTTCTTCCAACAATTCGGCGGCGTCTTTTGTCTTATCGTATACAGTGCTTATCCGGGAAATTTTTTGATAATTGTCTATATTTGTGGCAGTCAGTATTAAGCCTAATTCTTTTTCGATCTCACGGCACTGCTTCATTGCTGATCCTAATCTTCTAATATAGAGCTTAAATGCTATATTGGGAGTAATAATGTTGTGCTCAATATCTTTGACAAGAGAGCGAATAAAGTTGAGATGATTTATGTTTTTCCACATAAGGACTTTGTTGTGCAGAGCGTATCCAATTCTATTGGCAAATTTCTGAAAGAAAAATTTTTCTTTTTCACTCAAGTCCGCAGAGTCTTTGAGTTGGAGGATGCCGAGGATCTCGCCGCAACACGTGGATGGAAGCCTTTCAACTAAGGACTTGTTACCAATGACTGGTATAAAATACGAGCCCTTGGATTTCCTTGCCTCAGAAGTTACCATAATTGGAGGAACAAGTGTTTTGTCCGGAGTTGTAATCAGCCCGCCTTGAGGGGTACATACGAGCTTCATTGAGCTTCCGTTTAATCCGACGAAGAGCATTGAATCAATGTTAAAAAAAGCTTTAATGATAATAACACAGATACGATAAAGATCTTCTATAGATTCAAATTCTTGAGACAGGTCAAAGAAAGTTCGAAGAGCAGCGTCCTGGATGTCTGTAAAACTATACTCATGATAGTCATCTATCTTCTTGTGCACTCTTTTTTCGAGAAAATGCATTCGTTCCATACGCTATAGTCCTTTATTTTATATATTTATAGTTTACCATGATAACTAATATGCTGTCAATAAGGTCAGAAGACAGAAGTCAGAAAACAGAAGGCAGAGGGCAGATGACAGAAGACCGGCGCATGGGGAAAAAAGACTTGATAATGGTGCTGTTCTGGGGTTAGAAGTCAGATGACAGAGGACAGACGTCAGAGGACAGAAAATAGAAAACAGAAATTCACTTCCGATTTTTTTGCAACGGACAAAGGACCACTGGCATTGAGCGTTTAAGCTCAATCAAACAATTATTTCTATCATCTGACTTCTGTCTTCTGCCCTCTGTCTTCTGACGTCTGTCTTCTTCATATACAGGAGGAACAATGCTTCGCATTTACAATACGCTTTCAGGTGAAAAGGAGATTTTTAAACCGATTGAACCGGGAAAGGTAGGTTTTTATGTCTGCGGGGTTACGGTATACGATTCCTGCCACGTTGGACACGCACGGTCGATGGTAGTCTTTGATGTAATCGTCAAGTATCTGAGGGCCATCGGATATTCGGTTCTTTATGTTCGAAACTTTACCGATGTAGACGACAAGATTATAAACCGGGCTAATGAGATCGGGACAGACATCCAAACAATATCAGAGCGATACATTAAGGAATTCTATCGTGACATGGACGCATTAGGTGTCGAAAGAGCATCTATTGAACCACGTGCAACAGAACATATCGGAACTATTATAGATGTCATCAAGCAACTCATAGCAAAGGGTCATGCCTATGAAGTGGATGGTGACGTTTTTTTTGCCATAGAAACCTTCAAAGACTATGGTAAACTTTCCGGAAGACGGCTGGAAGATATGGAAGCGGGCGCCCGTATTGAGGTGGACGAACGTAAACGGAATCCAATGGATTTCGTGCTCTGGAAGAGTGTCAAACCGGGGGAGCCGTTTTGGAAAAGTCCATGGGGGGAAGGTCGTCCCGGATGGCATATAGAATGCTCGGCAATGAGTACCCGATATCTTGGGACCCATTTTGATATCCATGGGGGAGGTAAGGACCTTATATTCCCTCACCACGAAAACGAAATCGCTCAATCAGAGGGGGCCTTTGGATCTCCATTTGCCAATTACTGGATTCATAATGGCTTCGTAAACATCAACCATGAAAAGATGTCGAAATCTCTTGGTAATTTTCTTACAATTCAAGACGTTCTTAAACGATTCCATCCGGAAGCGATGCGCCTCTTTCTCCTTTCCAATCATTATCGAAGTCCGGTAGATTTTTCGGATGATACGGTCCGGGAAACTGAACAGGGTCTGGAAAAGATGTACGCACTTCTTCTGAGAATTGCAGACTACGCTCTTGCAGAATCCAAATCAGACGTTGAAACATACTCCCCAAAAGAAAATGACCTTGCAAATTACGCGGAAGGACTTTGGGAGCAGTTTAAAGAGGCTATGGATGATGATTTTAATACAGCCCGAGCGATAGGATTATTATTTGATGTCGCACGTCGTTTTAATCGTTTTATGGACGGCTTAACAGGCCCATCCTCTCCTGAAGTCTCTAATATGCTTTTAACCACAAAAGAAACACTCGTCAAAATCGGCAATCTCCTTGGTATATTAACATGTGACCCCAAAGAGTTTTTCGAACAAAAGAAATTGAAAACTTTTGTGGAAGGTCAAATTGATGAGACTACCATTGAAAAGCTTATCGCGGAAAGGACAGAGGCACGTAAGAATAAAGATTGGACTCGTGCGGACCAAATCCGTGATCAATTGGCTGCCATGAATATCGTTATCAAAGACCGACCCGAGGGAACGGTCTGGAAGGCTCGATAAGGCCGTGAACTTCTCACTGGTTTCCGAATTTGGTCCAAAAGGTGACCAGCCTGTTGCCATTCAAAAATTGACCGGGGGAGTACTTTTGGGGGAACAGCACCAGGTACTTCTGGGTGTAACAGGGTCGGGCAAAACCTTTACAATGGCCAATGTTATTGCCAATGTCCAAAGGCCCACATTAGTGATAGCGCCGAACAAGACTCTGGCGGCACAGCTTTACAGCGAATTCAAGGCCCTTTTCCCGGAAAACGCCGTGGAATATTTCGTCAGTTACTATGACTATTACCAGCCCGAGGCATATCTCCCAACCACTGATACCTACATCGAGAAAGATTCTTCAATCAATGAACTGATTGATAAAATGCGCCATTCCGCCACCCGCTCGGTATTGACCAGACGCGATGTCATCGTGATCGCCAGTGTCTCATGTATCTTTGGTTTGGGGTCTCCCGTTGACTATAAAGAGATGTGTCTTGATTTAAAAACCGACGATACACTCAGTCGGGATGATCTCCTTAAAAAATTAGTTGCAATGCAGTATGAGCGAAATGACGTCGATTTTCACAGGGGTGTCTTCAGAGTACGGGGGGATCGCGTGGAGATCTTCCCGGCCTACGAGGAGGAACATGCACTGAGGGTCGAATTTTTTGGAGACGTTATTGAAAAAATATGCGAAATCGATCCATTAAGAGGCAAGGTCAAACAGATCCTGAGGATGGTTTCCGTCTATCCGGCCAGCCACCATGTAACTTCAAGTAGTACTTTAAAAACTGCAAGTAAGTCTATAGAAATAGAATTGAAAGAACGAATAGGATATTTTCGAGAGACTCGAAAATTGATCGAGGCCCAACGCATTGAGGAGAGAACAAATTTTGACTTGGAAATGATGCGGGAACTCGGCTATTGCCATGGGATTGAAAATTATTCCCGTTACCTCACAGGCCGAAGCCCTGGTGAGCCGCCCCCGACCTTGCTCGATTATTTCCCCGAGAATTTCTTACTTTTTATAGACGAAAGCCATATTACCGTCCCCCAACTCAGAGGAATGTACCGGGGCGATAGATCCAGAAAAGAGAACCTGGTGGAATATGGATTCAGACTCCCTTCCGCTTTAGACAATAGACCGTTGCGCTTTGAAGAGTTCGAGCAGAAACGTAAACAGGTCATTTATGTTTCCGCAACCCCTGCCGAATATGAACTCAACATGGGAAAAGGCCGGGTGGCCGAACAGATCATCAGACCTACCGGATTAATTGATCCAAAAATTATTATAAAACCGGCAAAAAATCAGGTAGATGATCTTTTGGACGAAATTAGAAAGAGAGAGGCAAAAAAAGAGCGGGTTCTCGTAACCACTCTGACCAAGAGGATGGCTGAGGATCTCTGTGACTACTATAGTGAACTTGAAGTACGTGTCAGATACCTTCATTCAGAAATAAAGACAATGGAGCGGGTGGAGATTATAAGGGATCTTAGGCTTGGAAAATTTGATGTCTTAGTCGGGATTAATCTCCTCAGAGAAGGACTCGATATCCCGGAAGTCTCTCTTGTGGCAATCCTGGATGCCGACAAAGAGGGATTTCTCAGGTCGGCACGCTCTCTAATCCAGACATGCGGAAGGGCGGCACGAAATGTTTCAGGTACTGTAATCTTATATGCGGACAACAAAACACAATCAATAAAATCCGCGGTTAGTGAAACCAATCGGCGTCGAAAGATCCAAAAGGGATACAACGATCTTAACAATATTACTCCACACACTATCCAAAAAAATATTCAATCCATCCTCGACACTATATATGAAGCCGATTATGCCACTGTTTCTGCTTTTGCAGAATCCACTGTGAATTTTGAAAATCCAGACGAAATTATACGTACCATAAAAAGGCTTGAAAAGGAAATGAAGGAGGCTGCCCGCAATCTTGCTTTTGAACAAGCCTCAGAACTTCGGGATCGTATAAAGAATCTCCAACAGCTTGAGCTTGAGATGAGATGAAAGACTTGGTCGAGCAGTTAAATGGTCAAGCAGGCAATCAGTATCCGACCACTCGACCAATTCGAAGCAAAGTGGAGCAAAGTTCAAGAGGAAACCTGGGCGGATGGATATGTGGTGTCAGGCAGCTTTAAGGCTCGCTGAATAGATCTAATCAACTCATTTAATAATATCGGCTTTTCAAGAAAATCAAAGGCCCCATTATTCAGAGCATTCTGCCGAGTTTCGCGATTTCCATAACCGGTCATTGCAATTACCGGAAGGTTCGGATGTAAGCGGACCATTTCTTTAAGTGTATCTTTTCCACTCCCTTCAATGCCCACATAATCCAACAACACCAAAGCAACAGGTTTGCCTTGGCTTAAATTTTTTTTAAACTTTTCCAGTGCTTCGTTACAGGAATAAGCGCATTCGACCCCCAATTCTATGTTGAAGGTATCAAGAGCGTCTTTTATAAATTCTATTATAAAAGGCTTGTCATCTACTATCAATACCTTTCTGGGACCGGTGCTGGTTGTTAGTGCGGGCCTGGCAACTGACTCAGTTGTAGAAAAATTCGCATTGCTCGTAGTGGCAACGAACTTTTCAATTTTGGCAACCCCCACTTTTTCAGCTTTTCCACCCCCTTCAAATCGTAGTGTTAATTCGTATACTTTTCCGGCATCATCAGACGATGACTTTGTGGGAAAGGGGCTGGGAATACGCAAAATTTTTGAATTTTTTTTAGAGAATTGTGGAAGAATGTCAACTTCTCCAGAATCAAAAAAATAATCCGGGGAGACTTCGAGCTCCCTGGCAATACATTGCAACCTTTCAACATCTATGCGACGCCTTCCATTTTCTATTCTGGACATGTAAGACTTTGAACATCCACAGAGTTGACCCAATTGTTCCAGAGACAGCCTTTTCTTTTTTCTTAATTCTTTGATTCTGCGGCCGATATGTTGATCGTTCTGTTGCATAAGAATTTTATAATAAAAAAAGAAAAAAATGTCAACCTCTTAGCAAAAAGAACGGGAAGTTGCCAAAATGGCAATAAAAGGAATATATCGTGGAAAATAAACAGATATCTTGTTCTAATCCTCTCGGACCGTTGCCAATATTGCCTAATTGGCAAATATGAGGTTTGACATATTGGAAACACTGTTTTAATAAGTTATCATTATAAAAAGAAAATTTTTTATAACTCTACAATAAAGGAGCCAAAGGATGAGCCAACGAGTTGAAAGTTGCGTACTTGAGGAGGAATTAGACGTTGATGCCTCTAATAAAGGCGCCTGTGTTGAGCATGATGAAGGTACAACAAGTAACTACAGCAACAAAAATGACAAGGATCCTATACTGATGGATTATATCAGAGGGATGGAGCGCTATCAAGTCCTCTCAATTGACCAAGAACAATCTATCGGCAAAATAATACAAAACAAGCAGAAAATATTTTTTGATTACATTTTAAACGCTTCTTGTTCTATTCCCGAGATGGAGGAATTAAAAGATACAATCCAACGAACTCTTACAGAAGAAGGAAAGTCACAGCTCGCTAAAGAAGACTTAATTGAGTATTCTTTGAAAACTGTTATAGGGCTAAGTCTAAAATATACGCAAAATAGCTCGTTAAGTTTTCTATTATCCAAGCTTCAAAACACGGACAAAGGACTAAGAGAGGCTGTTCATCACCTTGCAATGGCAAATTTGAGATTAGTCGTAAGTATAGCTAAAAAGTATAAGAACAGAGGATTAGCCCTTCTTGATCTTGTTCAGGAAGGAAATATAGGCCTGTTAAAAGCGGTGTATCGTTTCGATTATAGGACGGGATACAGGTTCAGCACATACGCGATTTGGTGGATACGTCAGGCAATTATCAGGGCTTTGCAAAACAAATCAAGCACAATTCGGGTACCTGTACATATATTAGTAAAGAGAAACCGTATCTTGAACACATTCTATTCTCTTCTAAAAAACCTGGGGAGGGAACCGACCCCCAAGGAGATCGCCGAGGACTTAAGTATACCTTTGGAGCATGTTGTTTCGGTATTGTCTTTGATATCAAATCCGGTCTCCCTGGAAACTCCGGTCAAAGAAGGGGGCGATTGTGTTGGTGATTTCCTGGAAAATACTTCCGGAAAAACGCCGTATGAAGAAGTAGAGACAGGTGACCTGTCAAAAAAGGTAGACGCAATACTTTCGACATTGACACCGAGAGAAGAAATTATTGTGCGCAAGCGCTATGGAATCGGGGAAAAACATCGGTATACTCTTCATGAGATCGGCAAGACGTTTGGGGTATCGAGAGAACGTATACGTCAAATAGAAAAGAATGCAATGAATAAGCTTCAGCATCCTTCGAGGAAAAAGTCATTGCAGGAATTTCTGGAGCCGTAAAAATAAGCCTTAAATTTAGGGATTTAGGAATTCACAATTCCTAAATCCCTAAATTTTCTGTGCGTCCTTCCTCTTCTGATCTTCATACCACCTGGCAAATAGCTTATCAAAATATTTCTCATCGTCTATCATGTCTTTGGTAATCTTGTAAGGCCCCTTAATGTCCATGTAGTTTAATGCCGATGCACCGGAGAGCAATTTTTTCAAGGCCTCGGATGTCTGCATGTTTTTCTGAGATGCGTACTCTTCTATATAATTTTGCATATCTTCGTCCAAAACAAGTTCAATCCCGTATTCCTTTCTAAAATTCTCGACAAAATCTACAAATGGAGATCTTTCCAGCATCTTCAACAGCACGTCTTTTGGCCTTTCACAAAGATTTCTGGTAATATGTAATTTAGTAAAATTTGAACCGGGAAGTTCAAATTGAAAATCCGTCAAGATGTTTTCCCATACGCTCACCAGGGCGCGGGCTCCTGTCTTTCGGTTTTCTGAAATTTCAGCTACATATTCAACCGCCTCAGGAGTGAATTCTATATCTATGTCGAACAACTTAAATTCCAGCTTGTATTGATTAAGGATTGAATCCTCAGTTTGCTGCATGATGCGTATTAAATCGTTTTTTGATAACAGATTTACAAAAGTTCTTATTGGAGATCTGCCGATCAATTCCGGCAGAAGCCCGAATTTAATAAAATCATCTGCTTCTGCTTCTTTATAGTAGTTTTCTAATTGTTTTTTACCGCCTTTTTCCTCTTCTGCGGCAAACCCTTTAATCACGATGCTACCGTCTTCTTGGACTCGCCCCCTATGTTGTAAACGTTTTTTTACAATCGATTCTAAGTTGTCTTGGAGCCTTTCAAAAGAGCCGCCCAATATAAAGAGTATGTTTTCGGTACTGATCATGTTCTCTTGTTTACTGGTTTTTTTCCCTCTTTGTCGGTCCATCACTTCCTGAAGTTGGGAAGCGGCAGACATGGGGTTATTTATGGGGACGAGTTTCCTTTCTATGAGTTTTAATACTGACCTTTGAAATCCTTCCCGTGAGATATCATGCCCAACCAGCGCCCCGTCTTTTGCTTTTTTGTCAATTTCATCAATACATATCAATCCTCCGTACTTATTTATAAACTGTGCTTGTTCATCCCGTTTATATCCCGGAGCCATGTCAATCAATTCTCGTATCATATCGTCGGCGCTTTTGCCGACATAGCCTGCCTCGGTATAATCGGTAGCGTCTATTATAAGTGTGGGAAGCTGTAAAAGATCGCCTAAGACCTCCACGCAATAGGTCTTGCCGCTACCCGAAGGTCCTGCGGTAATAGTATTTTTCTTACGAAATCTTTTTACATCGGTGTCATCCGGATGCTCGCTAAGATACATTATCATGGCAAAATGATAAGCAGCGGCAATTGCGAGCCTCTTTTTATATTCTTCCTGTCCGATCACAAACTTGTCTAAATGCTTTTTGATTTCCGTAGGTGTGTAAATCTTGGGGGCAGGTGGGCTGGTAAGTTTTCGTAAACCAAACCGTTCTTCAAAAAGAGCTTTGGATGCCTCGCCGGCCCTGTCCTGGGCATCGAGATATGCCTTGGTTGCTTCTTCTTCAGAACAATTATACTCCTTCATAATTTGTTCTATAGCTTCCCGGGGAATCGCTGCTTTCATGTGTTATTACTCCATTATAATGTCCTCCGGCCACTCCCTGCCATGTCCGTCCATGGAGCCCTTCCGACACGCGTCTATTATGAGCCGGCTGTCCTTACGATAAAAATCTCTTTCAGGATCTACGTTATTAAATAATTTCCATAATACCAGGGAACTGTCCGAAAGTTGAATATCTTTGTCAAACAAGATAATTATATTATAACCACTTAGTTCCTCCAATGCCGGTAGTTCATGCGCAAAATAGCGTCCCCCTCGATCTGGGACCTTCTCAACGCTAAACAGAATAATCCTATTGTGTCCCGGTCCCTTGATAGGATAACATGATATAATGCCTTCCAAGGCCGTAGAAGCCGCTTCAAATACTTTCTGTGAAGAAAGAGATGTTTGGGTGACGGGATATTCATTTCTCGGTGGTTCTCCGGGGACACGAGAGGTCAGATCGATCCCGATTTTTGCACCATACAAAGGGTTTGGCGCGGAATGATCCAATACATCCAAGACACCGCGGGTTGTAATGATGTCGGATTCGATATCAAGTGTTGCGAAAAGCTCTCCCATGACAGCCCTTGGGTCTTTAGGGTCTACTGTCTCATCCACGACCACGATGCCCTTACAAAAGCTCATCTGTCCCTGACCCCATAGTCCGCTCATCAATCTCTGAGCGTGTCCGGGGTACTCTTTCTCGATTGATACGATCACAATGTTGTGAAAGACTCCTTCCCAGGGGAACCAATAGTCTTTAATTTCAGGAAAGACACTTTTTAAGAGCGGAAGGAATAATCGTTCTGTAGCCTTTGCCAGGTAACAATCTTCCATGGGAGGACGGCCGACCAATGTGGCGCTGTAGATTGCTTTTTTGCGGTGGGTAAGGGCGGTCACGTGAAATACAGGATATTGGTCTACCAGGGAATAATAACCCGTGTGATCACCAAAGGGGCCTTCTAAGCGCGTCTCTCCAGGGTCCACATATCCTTCCAGCACAAATTCCGCCTCTGCCGGCACCTGTAGGTCAACGGTTATACACTTGGCTAAATCGACCGGCCTTTGACGTATGAAACCTGCCAGGATCATTTCATCGACTCCACGGGGAAGTGGAGCCGTTGCTGCATAGGTGGTGGCAGGATCAGCGCCGATAGCGACCGCAACCGGCATTCTTTTCCCGGCTTTGCGATACTCATTATAGTAGTGGGAACCGTCTTTGTGGATATGCCAGTGCATGCCCGTTGTGTTCCTGTCAAAGATCTGCATCCGGTACATCCCGACATTTCGTTTTCCGGTACTCAAGCTTCGGGTAAAAACGAGTGGGAGTGTCACAAATGGCCCGCCATCCTTGGGCCAGCACTGGAGAACAGGAAGCATGGAGAGGTCTATATCATTTCCCGTGTAAACTACTTCCTGACAGGGTGGGGTCGACTTATTATATTTACGCGGGAGAAACCGCGTCATGTTAAAGGCAGAATAAAGTATGTCGATAAACTGCCGTATATCTTGAGGCGGAGAAAGGTTCAAAATTTTCTGAACCCTTTCACCCAATTGATCAAGGCGCTCTACACCAAGAGCCCGGCAAATCCTACGTGGGCTTCCAAAGGCATTGGTCACTACCGGAAATGATGATCCCTTTACCTTTTCAAAAAGAAGCGCTTTTCCACCATTTGGGCTTTTTGATTCCTGGTCGGTAAACTTGCTTATTTCAAGATAAGGAGAGACTTCCATACGAATTCTTTTAAGCTCTCCCTTGCTTTCAAGGAAATCGATAAATTCTCGCAGATTGTTGTAATGAGTTTTCATATATGCTCAGAGATACCTATATTCTAAGATTATCGAATACCACAGTATATTAGTTACGGTTACGGGTTACGAGTTACGGGTTTTATTTCGATTTTGTCACTACACATTGAACAAATCCATCTATCTTGTAACTTTTTATTCCCCAATATCGTATTGTTTTTTCTTTTTAACTCGCAACGCGCAACCCGTAACCCGCAACGGATTTTGTCATCTGCGGCCAAGAAAGCAAACAACCTACTACTTAATTGTTTCCCCATTCCCCGATCAAATTATGCTCTATATTCAACTGGTCTAGTATCCTGGCCACGATGAAATCGACTAGATCGTCAATCGCTTCAGGACGAAAATAGAACCCAGGGGATGGGGGCATAATGATGGCGCCCGCGTTATGGGCTTTTATCATGTTCTTCAAGTGAATTTTGTTTAAAGGGGTTTCCCGGGGAACCAGGACAAGAGGCCTCTTTTCCTTGAGACACACGTCAGCAGTCCGTTCCATAAGATTCGTAGCATACCCGGAGGCAACCGCTGCAAGTGTTTTCATGGAACAGGGGGCTATAACCATACCTTGATGTTTGAACGAACCACTGGCTGAATCGGCAAGGAGATCATCCGGTGCATGTCGTATGAGCCGGGCATCTTCGTGGAATCGAACATCCTCTCTTTCCAGGAACTGTTCAAAAGAGGAGTTGTCTTGAAACCCGAGTTCATGCGCCATAACAACTTTTCCGGCCTCTGAAATAATCAAATGGACCTCCCATGGCTGACTCAGAAGAGCTTTTAAGAGGCGTATGCCATAAATTGAACCGGATGCTCCGCAGATTCCTACTACGATTCTATTTGTCACAAGCTTCTCCTTACAACCTCATCTAAAAAAACCGCAAGAAACAGCGTAATAGAAACAATACTGTTCACATTAAAAAAAGCAACCTGAATGTTTGAAAGGTCATCAGGATTGATGAGACGGTGTTCGAGTATCAAAAGGAATCCGATGACCCCTACCGCAACAAGATAGACTGCTCCCATGTCGAAAATCGGATACACAAAGCATAACAAAACAAATGAGACTATATGAAGCACGGAGGAAACGCGCAGAGCGTTTTTAATCCCCCATTTGGAAGGTATAGACAAGAGCCCCATTTTTTTATCAAAGGCCGAATCCTGACACGCATAAATAATGTCAAATCCAGCGATATAGGTCAGTAATGCAAGAGAGAGGGGTAGAATGGAAGCCGAAAACCTCCCGGTAACCGCAATCCATGCCCCTATTGGCGCAAGGCCAATGGCGAGGCCAAGATATAAATGCGAAAGCCATGTGAATCTTTTTGTAAAGGAATAGGAGAAGAGAACCACAAGAATCGGTATCGAGAGATAAAAACAGAGTCGGTTGAGAAGTAATGCCGACAGTATAAATAATAGAGAAGATGCTGCGACAAAAAAGGTCACGGTTTTTTTTGTGAGTATCCCTGCGGGGATTGCTCTTTGTGTAGTTCGAGGGTTCTTTGCGTCGATTTCGGCATCTGCCAAACGGTTAAATCCCATTGCCGCTGATCGGGCGCATGCCATGGCAATTAATATGAGCAAAAGGAGTTTAAGCGTAACAGGGTTATGCCTTTGCGCAAGAACTACAGAGGCCAGCGCAAAGGGGAGGGCGAATACCGTGTGACTGAATTTAATCATCCGCCCAAAATTTAGTATCTTTTGAACCATA
>JBDRFJ010000241.1:0-46947 GCA_043818915.1 Pseudomonadota bacterium
GAAGAACGGTTTGTCGTATCATTTCTTTTAACCTCGTTGGTTACAGTATTTTTTGTTTTTTGTCGAACTTATCATACTGAATCAACGAGGTTTTTTCAATTCTTTTCCCTTTGTTTTTTTGCTCAATATCGGAGTTACGGATTATTAGTTTTTCCTTGCAAAGCGGGTTTTTCATTAAATCCTTTACGGAGGCGGTTGTTCCTGATGTGCTTAATCGCTTTTTAGCCATCTGGGGTACCTCCATTTTTTGGGTTGTTCGTGGTGAAACCCCATTGTTACAGGAGTCCCAGATGGTTCTATCGGTAAGGTATAGGAAGAAGGAGAGGATAGGTTTAGAGATCAACAAGAAGCTTTTTGGTAATTGGTGTTGATTACACACATATTAGTATAGGAGGTAACAAAAATGAACAAGAGGAGTGTTTTCCTGTTTATATTAGTATTTGTAGGCGTCATGTTTTTCTCGTTAAATACACATGCTGCCACAGCGGTGACTATTTCTGTAGAATCGGGGCCAACTTTTACGGAGGAAGGGATAACCGGAGTAGACCTTATAGTTCCTGAACGTCCCTCGGAAAGCCTGCCCCTGGTTGTGGGAGACAAGGTGTTTTTTGTGGCGGCAGAACCATTTTTCTTAGGTGAAGGCACAATAACCAATTTGTACGAAACTACAGATGAGACCATAACAAAGGCAGTCATCGTCAACCAGATAAACCAGTAATTAGACATTAGACAAAGTTGGTCTGCGGCGCGTGATCGGCAAGAGACATTGTCGGGATACCCTGCGGGTGAATGTTCGCGATGGTCGAGGGTTGCATTTTGAACAAAACATGTCAGTTTTGAACACAAGATTTCAGTGTATGGGGATTCAGATTTAAGCATACAAAAAGGAGACAAGAAAATGAAATTTATAGGAAAGAGGTGGACTTCCATAGGGATGTTATCAACCGTTGCGCTTTTTATCATGGCGGCTTCTGGATTTTGTGCCACGCTGAATGTTCCAAGTGGTTACTCAACAATTCCAGCTGCCATAAATGTAGCAAACCCGGGGGATATTATCATGGTGGCTCCGGGGGAATATGAAACCAGGAACGACATTTATTATAAGAATGATATACAAATAATAGGCGCGGGTCAGGATGAGACTATCATTTGTGGAAGCCACGCGATGTTTTGTTTTACAGGTAGCTCTGGTTGCACTGTTAAAGGTTTCCGGTTCGAGAACTGCAGTAATGGCGCTATATGATGACATGATACTTACCGTAAGCAACTCGTCTCCCGATGCAGCCCCAGCCGGCAGCGGGACCTATGAAATATACTCCGACATCACACTGGGCGGCCAGGTTTCAGACTATGACGGAGACCCCTTAACCTACAGTTGGTATGAGGGGGAAACCACGTACTGCTCGGGCGCTGTTAACACCGTGTTTGGCGGTGACCCGGTGAACTTGCCTGCCTGCACGATAGCAGACGGTCTGGCATTAGGCGCTCACACCATTACCCTTGAAGTGACCGACGGGGTGACGGCTCCGATGACGTCCACGGTGGCGGTAGAGGTAGTTGACACGACCATGCCCACCCTCGCCCCGGCGCCCAACACCACTCTCCTCTGGCCCCCGAATCACGAGTTGGTGGATATTGTTATCGAGGCCAACGCTGCGGATAATAGCGGTCAGGTAACCTTGAGCGCCACTGTGAGCTGCGACGACCCTGAGGCTGAGCCTGGGGTGGATTATACCTTGCCTCAGATCGACCAGGCTACAGGAGTTATTACCCTTCAGCTCAGATCCGAGCGGCCGGGCTACGGGGACGGGCGAACGTATACAGTAACCATCACGGCCACTGATGACTCAAGCAACAGTTCCAGCGCCCATGTCAATATTGTTTGCCCGCATGATCGGAGGCGGCAATAACTAAGTATTGATTGGTAGTGTCTTGACGACATACTGATTGATCCCCCTTTGACAAAGGGGGATCAATGAAGAAACAAAAAAGGGCATGTCCGGTGGGTTCCGAACATGCCCTTTTGGTCAATTAATCTCTTTATTAAGCGTCGTCTTTATTGGTATGGCAGACAAAGCAGCCTGTGTTATTGTCGCCTCCTCCGGCATTCATGGCGCTGTAATCCCACCTCAACAGATCATCATAAGGACTTCCGTGTGCCACGTGGCACGATAAACACATGACCATGTCAGTGCCAGGAGTTGCTGATGAACTGCTACCATCTGCCCAGGTGAAGCCGGCAGGACGGGCAACCGGAACATTGGGATTATAATTTGTGGAAATGGATGCATATTCGCCGGAATTCGGTATCACCGCATCTGACGGGTGCCGACTCCAGTTGCCGCTTCCATCAGCTGAATCATTTTCAATATGAAAGTTCCCGTGGCAGCCTGTACAGAATCCGGTCGTTGTGTTGCCACACGCAGAAAATCCACCCGAACTGGTTTTAGCCGCTGCATTTCCAAGATACTCATTGTGGTTGGTGCCGCCGACGGTGGCGCCATAACCCCAGCCGCTATCCTCAATTCCTTTAACGCCGATGCCAGCCCCACCCATATGCCCTGACAGAAATCGGTACCAGCCCTTGGCGGCAGTATCGACATACTTTGTGCCCGTGCCGTCATTAGCATGGTGCATTACATTCAAATGGCAACTCTGGCAACCATTCTTGCCGCTTTCTGCTGAAGGAACTCTGTTCAAATTATCATGGCAGGAATCAGTGCCGCAGGAACTACCAGTCGATACTCCGGGTGCACTGGTAAGAACTCCATCATCGTTAGCGGTTACTACATTATGCCCCTTTGCATCGGTGACATTTTCAACCCACCAGAAATTGCCTCCAGCCAGGGTGTCGGTACCAAAGGTTGGCGCACTTGTGCCCATAACATAAGGGGTGGCGCCGGTGTCGGTAGTGCCACCGGTATTGGTCCCTGTATGGCAACCCACACAGTTGCCCACGAGAAGTGTCCCATATGGTCCACCGGAGACTACATCAGTTCCGTTCTGGCTGTTGTGCATGGTGTGGCAGTTGGCGCATTGGCCGGTCACCTTTGCGACTGGCCGGCCTGGAAGGATAAGAAACAAAGCCAAAAGAAATGCGGTTAGACTTGCTGATTTTGCCATGAAATGTCTCATGTTAGGCCCTCCTTATATTAACGAAGCAAGGCTGAAGTTAAACTTCTTGTCCTTGTGTCCTTAATTAGCAATATCTATACCCAAGGAACAAATAATGCGTAATCAAGTGTTATCATAGTATTTTGATTCCATTTGTAGTATCTTGGCTCTCGTATAAATATGAAAAGGATTACACATTTTGGTCGCGAAATTAA
Organism: Pseudomonadota bacterium; assembly: GCA_043818915.1. Taxonomy (GTDB): domain Bacteria; phylum Desulfobacterota; class Desulfobacteria; order Desulfobacterales. Next base: position 3,330 of record JBDRFJ010000241.1, read on the forward strand.
CCAAAATATGAAAAAGATTTCACATTTCCACTTCGACTGTCTCTTACTTATTGGTTATAACGCAAAATTCGTGCCAGTATATTTAAAACCCCTATTTTATATCTTTTCATAAGATAACACACTTAAAATATGGCAAAAATGTTCTTCCGGCCTTTTTTATGTTTTCTCCATTGATCCTGCCGGGCATCTGCGACAGTACCGACAAAAGGCGCTTTTGTGACAAAATTTGTCTTTTGTCATCTGGCTGAAATATTTCAACCTGGAAAAGAGATTCTTCGTTCCCTGCGGTCGTTCAGAATGACAAACTTGCCCTGTAGCGCTAATAATCCCTTTTATTCTCAACCGCCGCCCGAGCCAATTGATCTGCCCGTTCGTTCTCCGGTACGCCCGCATGCCCCTCAACCTTGATGATTTTGAGATTCTTAAACCTTTTCATTAACAAACGGACTTTATTGACCAAGTTGCTGTTCATTTTCGCCTTCCAGCCAAGCATGAGAAGGCCGTAGCAATATTTGCTGTCCGTGTAAAGCCGAACAGGGATATCGGTCTTCTTGAGGCTCTTCAGGGCTACTTTTATAGCCGTGAGTTCCGCGATATTGTTGGTAGCATTTCCTATGTATTCGGAAATCTCTTTTTCTTTGTCACCATACCGGAAATATATCCCGATCCCTGAAGGCCCGGGATTCCCGGACGATGCCCCATCAGTATAAATCGTTATGACACCATCTTCAGGTATAGGGGAAACGGTTTCACCTGCCCGCCATCGCTCTCGCCCGTCCGCCATCGGCTTTGCCTCAGGCAAGTGCCGGGCGGGCTCAGGCGAGGCGGGCGGGGAAGAGACCCGCGCCTTTTTGGAGGCAGTTTTTCCTTTTTTCTTTTTCAGTTGGTTAGGATCGATCGGCTGAACCGCTTCCGGAGATACATAATATTCATAATCATGATTGATCTGATACTTGATCAAAACCTTGTCGTCGCGGACCACCGGCTCACCCTGTTCATCAACACAGAGATAGACCTTATGGCCCTTAAACATCATCCGTTTCCAGTTTAATGAATTATCCATTATGAGGTACCCTCTTAGGAGGTAAATCCGAATATCGAATATCGAAATCCGAAACAAATCCAAAATCCAAATACCAAACGTTCAAAACGTTATAAACTTATAATTCAATAAGTTGGGGGATCAGGAATCCTGTGTTACAATACGGTAATCCTTCACTTCAGCCGCGCCCCTTCTTAAATCTCCAACATTTCAATTCCTTTGTTTCGAATTTTGTATTTTGGCCATTTGAATTTGTTTCGGATTTCGGATTTTTATTTATCCTCCATTCAATCTGCCTACAGATCCCTCTCACAGTTGCCACATCCTTTGAGGTTAAATGCGTCCGTGCAAAGGCCCTTCGGATATTCATCATCCAATAGTCAGGATTATCATCCTTTATAAAATCTATTTCAACAAGGATCTGTTTTAAATGATCGTACATTGCTTCAATATCCCGCGAATCGGCAAGCTTTGGAACAGGAGCATCGTTTACTGGTATATCTGTCATAAATATTTCATAACAGAGTATCATTACAGCGTGCGCCAGATTGACGGATGAGTGCTCAGTAGTAGGAATCGTAACTATGGTATGGCAAAGCCGGATCTCATCATTGGTGAGGCCGCGATCTTCCGACCCAAAGACAAGGGCGATGCAATTTTTTTCAGAAAGGCGGGCCAGATAAGGGGCCAAGCTGCGGGGCAATTTAATGGCACGTCTGATTCCTCCCGTGCGGGCCGTGGTCCCTACCACATAATTGAAGTTAGCCACCGCCTCACGTAGTGTGTCGTATGTCTTCATCGACTCGATCAGTTCCGTGCCGATCCGTGTGGCAAGGTAGAGCATCTTCTCTTTGTCCGGGTTTTCAGGATCGACCACAATCAGATTGCTGATCCCCATATTTCGGGCCGCACGTGCCGCGCTTCCAATATTCTCAGGAAAGCGGGGCTTGTTCAATACAATGGCGAAGTTTTCAAGTCTGGGTTTCATATTTAATACGGATTTAGGAATTGAGGGATTAAGGTATTTAGTGCCTGAACGAAAAGTCAAGTTCAGGCAAAATCCGAATATCGAAATCCGAAATTCGAAACAAATTCGAATGCCGAATGACAAAATGATCTAAACTAACACATTGGAAATAAAATGTTTTTGTCATTGTTTCGGATTTCGTGCTTCGGATTTCGAATTTATTCATAAAGCAAGTATGTTTTACGTATCTCTTCAAACTCCTTCAACTCATCTACCCACCGCTCTTCTATAGATTCGATATCCTCGAATGATTCAATTGCCTTGCGAATTTCCTGATCGCCTATAATCAGGTCTATCGGCAGTTTTTCATACTCGTACTCATACGGCGGTTTTTTCCACTCAAACTCTTCTGGATAAGCCTTTAAGACGGTCTGAAGGAGTGACAGGGTAGTTTTATACGGCCGGAAACGCATTGGATCTGTCACATGGAGCTGGAATCCGTAACAAAGAGTTCCCTGCCACTTGTTGGATGTGGGCTCAAATCCGGCACATCTTAAATGTACCCCCGGATATTCAACCTGTTCCGACAGGTCTTTTAAAAATGCCGGTTTGATAAATGGCGCGCCAAACAGTTCAAAGGGGAGGGCGGTGCCGCGTCCTTCGGAGATGTTTGTCCCCTCCCACAATACCTGGCCGGGATATACAAGCGCGGAAGCAGGCGTGGGAAGGTTAGGGGAGGGTATGACCCACGGAAGAGATGTGTCGGAAAAGTACATGTCCCTTTTCCAGCCCGACATCGGAACCACAGTGAGATTGCAACCTATCTCAAAGTGTTCGTTAAATAACCGGGCGATTTCCCCCACGGTGAGGCCGTGACGCATCGGGATAGGATACATGCCGACAAACGAAGTATAGTCCGCATTCAGACAGTTCCCCTCTGCCTGATTTCCGCCAATCGGATTGGGACGGTCCAGGACCACGACTTCTTTTCCATATTTGCGGGCGGCTTCAAGGCATAGGGCCATTGTATAAATAAAGGTATAGACCCTTGTCCCAACATCTTGAAGATCGATAATCAGCGTATCGATCAGGTCAAGCATATCTTGTTCAGGTATTCTCCTCGGCCCGTACAAACTGAAAATAGGAATCTTCAGAAAAGGATCTCTTATATCTGAAGACGCAATCATATTGTCCTGTTTTTCAGAGAAGAAACCGTGCTGAGGGCTGAAAAGCGCTTTGAGATGGCCGGGAAACGCTTGTGCCAGGAGATCGCGGCTGTGTTCTAAGTCGCGGTTTACCGATGCCGGATTGGCCAAAAGTCCAAGCCGTTTCCCCTTTACAATTTTGGACACAGATGGATCAGCGACCAATCTTTCAATACCTGTTTGTACTATATTCTTTTGCATGGTGATTTTGATGACTTTTGTCTGGAAATACTGCCTAATGAGGCAGTTGCAAAACGTTCAATTTTGTCTAAGGTCAAGAAAGGCGAAGATTTTAGCCACAGGAATACTTGAGGTATTTCGAGGATTAAAATCTGAGCCTGACGCAGAGATTAGGCAAAAGGGGGCGTTTTGAAACTGCCTCGAATATGCAATAATTACTTTAATAACACAAAGTTCTGTAAAAGAGTACAGAAAAGTTTTATGTCCAAGTGCTTATAGTCGCCGTGTTCTTACACATAAGGAATATAATCGAGAAAACTGGAAGGAGTAAAACAATGAATATCCAGCTTGAAGAAATTGCCAAAATATGGACCACAACGCACAACGTCTTGCTTCGGATAAAAAAGTGTTATAAGAGTATGCAAAGCCGATTTGGATATGAACACCTTGTCTGAAATGCGGCGAAAGAGGTGATGAGCATGATAACAGAAAAGGATAAGGATATAATCATACGGTGTGGTAAAAAATACAATGTTTCTTATATCGTCCTATTTGGTTCTTCGATAAGAAAGGACAAAAAAGCCAACGACATAGACATTGGGGTAAAGGGACTTGAACCCCGGTTGTTCTTCAAATTTTATGCTGAGCTGTTTAAGCATTTATCAAAACCCGTTGATCTTGTTGATCTTTCCAGGAAGTCGTTGTTTAACGAGCTTGTAGAAGAAGACGGGGTAAGAATTTATGGATAAGCTGCCTAAGCACATTCTTGCGGAAAAAGAGAATGTTGAGATAGCGTTGAGTAATCTCAAGTATGCTATGGCAAGAAAAGAGAAGTCAGTTATCGAATTAGCAGCTATCGGTACGTTTCTTCATAATATCTATAATGGGATAGAAAATATTTTGAAGCAGATTCTCCATGCAAAAGATATTGAAATACCTAAAACCGATGCGTGGCATAAGGACCTATTAAATCTTTCAGTATCTAAAGGGATTATTTCAGAGAGTCTATCTGATAAAATTTATGAGTACCTAACTTTCAGGCATTTTTTCGTTCATGCATATGGATTCATGCTTGAGGAGATTCATTTAGAAGACTTAGCCAATAACATTCCAGAGATCTGGTCGCAATTTCTATTAGAAATAGGGAACCTGCTAAAGGAATATGATCGAGAAAACTGGAAGGAGTAAAAAATGAATATCCAGCTTGAAGAAATTGCCAATTAATCGGATTTTTTGACGGCCATGATCTTGTTATTTTGGCTCATGCGTTTCAAAAGAAGACTCAAAAAACACCCAAGAGGGCCATCAAAATCGCAGAAGAAAGGAAAAAAGACTATTTCAGGAGGAAAAGGAAATGAGTGATCTTCAAAAATATATAAAAAAAAGAAAATTTCGTGATCCTAAATTTGCGGAGGATTACGTATTCAGGATACGAACAGTTTAAGATCGGAGCGCTTCTAAAACAGGCACGTGAAGATGCAGGTCTCACACAAGAGGAACTATCGGCTAAATTGAATACTAAAAAATCCGCTATTTCAAGAATTGAAAATCACGCAGAGGATATCAAACTTTCCACTTTGAAAAAATTCGCAAATGCTCTTGGTAAAGAACTTCGTCTTGAAGTCGCTTAAACGTGCGAAGCACCGCAGGAGAAAATAGGGTCAGGCCCGCTTTTGACTCTTATCCATCTAAGACAACCATAACGTCCGCAAATAAGTAAGCATCTCGATTGTGGGGCGAAGTTACTTACTTATGGGCCCCTTGGCCCTTATCAAACTTGCCAGTCCATTTTTTTCTTGCCGAAAACTCGTTAGTTGATTATACTCTTACCAGTAAGATGCAATACCATGGTGAGGAGTTATAATATGTCAAATTTAGCGACAACAAAAATGTCCTCTAGAGGTCAAGTCGTTATACCAGAAGATATTCGTAAACGACTTGGCTTGAAAACCGGCTCTCAATTTGTTGTAGTGGGTGAAAAGGATGTGGTGATTCTCAAAGCTATCTCCCCTCCATCTATGGAAGAATTTGATGAGCTTATTGGCGAAGCCCGCAGGCAAGGTAAACGGGCCGGTATAAAACGAACCGACATCTCTGCCGCTATCGCCAAGGCGCGAGGCAAGAAGTGAGAATTGTACTTGATACGAATGTATTCATTTCAGGTATCTTTTTTAGCTGTCGCGCCCAGCGTTGTGCTGCGCCGCTTTGCGTTGCAACCCAACGCTGAACTCGACATTTTCTCCCCGGAAGTAGTGAACGTTGTTGACTTCGTTGACTTATTTCTCCACTGACCTCCTGTTCACCGCTTTGGGAATATCGGAGGTAGAAATTCCCAGTTGGCACCCCATTTTTCCTAACGAAATCAGGATGGTTATTCTGTCCACTACTTTTCCCCTGCTTTCGTCCGGACTTAAACAGCAAGGTGATTATGTTTTAGCATTTAATATTTATTGGATGTTGAAGGAACTCTCTAACGCACAGAAAGGGAGGTAGCAATGCCTAGGGATATACCGGTAGGTAATGGAAGGCTTCTTGTCTGCTTTGATCAGAATTATTGCATCCGCGATTTGTACTTTCCCCATGTGGGCCAGGAGAATCCTGTCAATGGTCTTTGCTTCCGCTTTGGTGTGTGGGTGGATGGTGAGTTCTCATGGGTAGGATCGGATTGGAAACGGGATCTCGGTTATGAACAGGATACGCTGGTCACCAGGGTCAGCCTTTACCACGAAAAATTGGGTCTCCTGTTGGTTTGCCGAGATGCCGTGGATTTCCACGAAAATATCTATTGTCGGGAAATTTCTGTGGAGAACATGCGCTCCACCAACCGAGAAATCCGCCTCTTTTTTCACCAGGATTTCGATATATCGGGTAACAGTGTGGGGGATACCGCCGCCTTTGATCCAAAGTCAGGCGGTGTGATCCACTATAAAGGGGCGCGATATTTTCTTATCAATGGTTCCACCACGGACTCTGAGGGCCTGGCCCAATTTGCGGTGGGACAGAAAGGCAGCGGGGCACAAGAAGGGACCTTTCGAGATGCTGAGGACGGCCTTCTTTCCGGAAACACCATTGCGCAGGGTTCGGTCGATTCGGTCGTCAGTCTGACGCTTACGCTTGAAGGAACTTCAAAAGGCACAGCCTATTACTGGATTGCCGCGGGCCAGGAGTGGGACACGGTTAGAGTCCTCGATTCTATAGTCCAAGACAAGAGGCCGGAAAACCTGTTGCAAAGGACCGCTGATTATTGGCATCTTTGGGTGCACAAAGAGACCCCTCCGCTAAAACATTTGCCGGAAAAGGTAAGAGAACTCTACCGCCGAAGCCTTCTTGTGTTAAGGACCCAGATTGATTGGAAGGGCGGGATTACCGCAGCCAATGACTCTGACGTGATTCAGTTTAACCGGGATACATATTCTTATGTATGGCCCAGGGACGGCGCCCTAGTGGCCAATGCGCTTGATCTGGCAGGATACGTGGTATTAGCGCAAAACTTTTTTAAGTTCATCACGGATAGGATTGAACGGGAGGGCTACTTGCTCCACAAGTATAACCCCGACGGCACTCTGGCCTCGTCCTGGCACCCCTGGTTCAGAAATGGTCAAGCGCAATTACCAATCCAGGAAGACGAGACCGCGCTGGTTGTCTGGGCGTTGTGGAACCATTTTGTTCTTTATCGTGACATTGAATTCGTCAAACCCCTGTATAAACCGCTTATCAAGAATGCGGCGGACTTTATGTGTCGATACAGGGACTCAGAGACCGGCCTTCCCGACGCGTCGTACGATCTTTGGGAAGAGCGACGCGGTATAACTAGTTTTACTGTAGGCGCTGTCTTCGGCGGCCTTACCGCGGCTTCTCTGTTCTGTACCATTTTCGGTGAAAAGGAAAAGGCCGAGCATTACAGCCGGGCGGCATCTGAAATTCGCGATGCGGCATCCACGTATCTCTGGCGCGACGACCTGAATCGTTTCTGCCGAATGATCTCCCGTAACGAGCATGGTCACATAGAGGTTGACGCCACCTGTGACGCCAGCCTATGGGGTCTGTTTGCCTTTGGTCTATATTCGGTCGACGATCCACGCATCACTGCCACGTTCACAGCTCTCCGGGAAATATTATGGATAAAGACAGAGGTCGGGGGTATGGCGCGCTATGAAAACGATGGTTACCATCGGGTCAGTCAAGAGTTGCCCGGCAACCCCTGGTTCATATGCACCCTGTGGCTTGCAGACTATCTGACCGCTAAGGCACGCGATGAAAAAGAAATGGGGGAGGCCATAGACATCATCACCTGGGTTGCAGACCATGCCCTGCCTTCCGGCGTGTTATCGGAACAGGTTAATCCCCTGACCGGGGAACCGATTTCAGTGTCGCCGCTCACCTGGAGCCATTCCACTTTTGTGACCGCAGTTCAGCGTATTTTACGCCGCCTCGGACAGATGGAGATTTGTCCTGAGTGCGGCTTATCCATGATCGATCGGGCCCAGGGTGATGATTGGATAACACAGATGTATACACAGACGTGTGATTTCATACATGGGATTTGTCAGGTTTGATATCATACTATTGTTCAACGAAAAAAGACCGTGCTATACATTAGCGGAGGACGACATGCAGAAAAAGCTCAAAAATATTATCATAGGCTTTGCCGTAGGCATAATTGTCGGTATAAGGAGGGGTTACATTTTTGCTCCCACCTTTTAACCACAACATCTTGCGATTGATCTATCCTTGACACACAATATCTTTTTTGATAAAAGTTATAAAACAGTTTTTTATCATCTGCCAAGAACGATGCGTTACAGGAACGAAGCAAAGGTATCAATGCTCACTATGAGAGTTTTGAAAGGACCTCTATAAGGGGGAGACAGGCGTGATGAAAAGAATCGCATTGATCAATCAAAAAGGCGGCTGTGGTAAAACTACAACTGCTATCAATTTAGCTAGTTGTCTATCAATGGAAGGGAAGAAAGTCCTGCTGATCGACCTCGACCCTCAAGGACATTCAGCGCTGGGATTGGGGGTAAAGCCCGACGAGATAGTGAACAGCATCTTTGAGGTCTTACTCCGTAAGGTTTCCATAAGTGAGGCCATACAGACCGTGAGGGAAAACCTTGACGCTGTTTTCAGCAATGTTGTCTTGAGCGCCTTTGAACAGATAATGGCGGGCGTCCCGGACCGGGAGTATATACTTACCCGGTGTCTTGAGGAGATTGGCAATCGTTACGACTATCTCATTATTGATAATCCCCCTGGAGTAGGACTCTTGACATTTAACGGGTTGATGGCATCCCAGGAAGTAATAATTCCGGTCGACCCCAGTTCCTTTGCACTTCAGGGGTTAGAAAAGCTGCTTGAAACCATGCAACTCCTTGAGAAGACCGCGGACCACAAACTTTCCATAAAAATTCTGGCGACAAACGTTGACCGCAGGACCAGATTTGCCAGGAGAGTGGTAGAGGAGTTGAAGACCAACTTTCCTGTCCACTGCTTTAAAACTATTATCAACACCTCCACCCGCTTGAGGGAAGCCGCAAGTCACGGAAAACCTATAGGAGAATATGACAAGAACTGCGCCAGCTTCCGAGACTATTACAACTTAACCGAAGAAATACTCACCGAAGCGGCTGAAAAAAAGACTGAGATTTCTATCTTTGAGTCACTTCTGAATGTTGACAGATCCCAACGAAGGCCTGAGGGAAAGGAGATTCTGTTCGCATTGGAGGCGCCCGAGGAAGAAAAGATCCAGATTGCCGGTGACTTTAATGGCTGGATGCCGCAGCACCTCCGTTTAACTTACTCCGAAGGCAAGCCTATGTGGCGAAAAATTATGCGGCTCAAACCAGGTACCTACCAGTATAAGTACTTGATTGATAACAAATGGGTTGCCGATCCGGGAAACCATGACACAGTCGACGATTTGTTTGGAGGTCTAAATTCTATTGTTCGTGTGTGATGATTTTGTAAAACGAGACCTTTCCAAAATATTTTTGATGTATTTCGAATGGAAGAGAGAAAAAAGCGGGAAAGAAGATTAGAAGAGGTTGCTCATTTTTTTTTGTCTCGCCGGAATTCCCCTGATCGAACAACAGCTCCTACCAAGAGAGAATTTCAAGCCGATTCCGTTACGATTGCTCCTTTCTCTGACAGGATTGCACGAAGTAAAGTAGAAAAACAGGTGGCTTTCACTTCCAATGTTAAACAGAGCACAAGTCTTCTCCTTGCCGCAAAAAGCGTCTTAGTGGAGCAGACTTTTCTTGCCTGTAATTTAGCTCTTGAGCTGGCAAGGCAAGGTTTTTCCGTGGGAATCGTCGAGACCGTAACCACTGTTCCAAGCGCCTTTTTTCTCTTGGGGTCTCATTTCCCCGCTTCGATTGACGCGGAAGGTACGATGTCATTGATGTGTAGTCTGTCTAAAACGTCGCCGACGTTTTCGATCCTTGGAATACCAAAAATAATAGATGTTGCAATTACCGGTTATAAAAAAATCAAAGCTATTCTTTTGGAAAAAGATTTTGATTCTACCGATTGCCTCACAACGGTCAATAGCCTGGCTCGTGATTTTCATTTCCTCATCATAAACGCGAGATCCGACATCTTCAAACATAAGAAATTGATCCATCCGACAAATCCTTTTTTTATACTTCCCGTAATGGTCAATTCGAAAGCATTGATAGAAACGGATGTTATGATTAAGCAGATTTCCGAGACTGTGGCTTGTCCGGAGATAGGCCTTTTAATGATCGAAGAAAGCCGTTCTCACAAGGCTGAGGTGACTTTTAACGCAATAGCAAAAAAGGCCCGCGGGATTCTCTCAGCCGATATCCATTTTATGGGCACGATCCCCAGGGGGACAGATTTAGCCCGGCCAATCCTTGCATCTACACCCATTCTCTTAGAGGCGGGAAATGCGCCCGTATTCAGGTCAATAAGAAAACTAACCCGAATTATCCTTAAACACTGCAGCAATCAAATAACTAATTAAAAACATTGATGTTCAAAGGAGAGGGGAGAATTACCAGGGGCGCGGGGTGTTGCCCAAATTTCTTTTTAAATATTTTATTGTTTGGGCAATGCCCTGTACACAAACTTTGTTCTTATCTTAAAATGCTACAGAAACATTAACTCCAAATTCTGTAGAATTGTTTTTTGGCTCATACCATATATACCCTTCAGGGTCTATTGTAATCGTTGAGTCCTCTATATTCCAATACCTTGCGAAAGGTTCAATAATAATATTTTCCCTCATATATTCTTTTTGGAATTTAATCGAACCCCTCCATCCGTAACCATCAATTTGGTGATTTTCAATATCGTAATACCCGGGGATGCTACCCAGGTTACTTTTTTGCTTTCCCTTCCAGAAATAGTCGTACTCCAATAGTACTCCTATAGACCACCCGTTATTCAATTCAGTAAGTGTTTCTATGCCTATCGGACTATAATAATAATTTGATTCTCTTTCATAACCGGCCGCCCCTGTTGAAGAGACCCTTCCGGACGAATCGTCGTTTAAATATCTATATCCTATTCCCACGTAAGGCGTAATAATAGATCTGTTTAATATGTGAAAATCATATCCTTCCAGCACCCTGAATTCCAACATATAATCGTCTATATTATCTATGGTCCCTGAATTTTTGTAATCTACCTGCCCATAACTAAATCTACCTTCTGCTTTTAGCATGATATACTTATGATAAGTATAGGAGCCTCCTATCCCATGCATGAAACCTTTTTCCTCCATGACGTCGGGCTCCTCATAGGTAATATGCGACATCTCAACTCCTACGTTCCAGGTATGCATTTGCAATGGTTCCGCGAAGCCGCTCCCAATCCCCAAAAACATAAAACACATTGCTAATGACACTATCCACTTTTTCATTTATTTCTCCGTTCAATTGCCTTAAAGTATATAGAGTTGACAGAAAGTTGGACTTTTTACAAAATCATCGAGGCTAAAAGTTTAAAAATTTAACAGCTGTATCATCCTATTGTTAAATTATCAAGAGCTTATGTGCGTAATAGGCAATTCCCATGGCATTGCAAATAGACGGCCATCACGGTGAGGGGGGCGGCCAAATCCTCAGAACAGCCCTTTCTTTGGCGTCCGTACTCCAAAGACCGGTAGAGATCACCCATATCCGGGGAGGCCGCAAGACTCCCGGACTGCGACCCCAGCACCTGATGGGAATAAAGGCTCTTTCTGCTATCACAGCAGCCAGGGTCGAAGGGGGAGAAGTCGGCTCACAGCGCCTCTACTTTGAACCCCGCGACCTGAGGTCAGGAGACTATACTTTTGATATCGGCACTGCTGGATCAACCGGTCTTGTTTTCCAGACCTTACTCCCGGTTCTGCTCCGAGGGAAAGGCCCTTCTAAGATTAAGATCATCGGGGGGACCCATGTGGCTTGGAGCCCCTGCTATCATTATCTCAAGGAGATTTTTCTCCCCGCCTTACAGGTTATGGGAATTACTGTCTCTCTTGGAATCGAGCGATGGGGGTGGTACCCAAAGGGAGGAGGAAAGATTACGGTATCGTTAACACCGGCCCAACGGCTTATGCCTATAGAAATGGTCAAACGGGGAGAACTAAGCAAGCTAAACATTCTTTCCGCGCTTTCCAACCTGCCACGCAAAATTGGCGAAAGGCAGAGTGATCAGGCGCTTAACCGGCTCGGCAATCAAGGTTATTTACCTGAAACCGAGCTGATTCAGGCCCCGTCTTACGGACAAGGGACTGTGCTTTTTATTGAACCGGCATTTGAAAAAGGCTTCGCCGGGTTTACCTCCCTGGGGGAAAGAGGAAAATCTGCCGAACAGGTTGCAAACGATGCCTGCAACGAGTTTTTTAAGTTTATCCAAACAAAGGCTGCTATTGACGAGCATTTGGCCGATCAATTGCTCCTCTACATGGCGCTTGCCAACGGCAAATCAACATTTATCACAAACCGGATTACCCGCCACCTGCGTACAAATGCCTGGTTGATAGAACAATTCCTTCCTGTTAAATTTGACATAGATGAAACCACCGGCAGGGTAGGCGTAGCAGGTATAGGCGGCACTTGAGCTTGTTTACTATAGCTTTGGGAGGGAAAGTATCATGAGAAAGATTAAGATAATATTTTTCTTTTTAATCTGCATGGCTTCAACATTTGATTGTTATGGCCAACTTGAAACCGTCAAATACGATGAAATACTCGGACTTGGTTCCACTGAACTCTTTCAAAAAAAATGTTCGGGGTGCCATACCTTGGAACGATCTTTCCACACTTTGAAAGATGAGGAATCCTGGCGGAAGACCATTCAGACCATGGCTAAAAAAGAGGGAAGCGTCATAACTGAGAGTGATGTTGCGGAACTGGTCAATTTTCATATGACAAGACAGAGAAAGGCACATGAACTGTTTTTAAGGGATTGTTCCCAATGCCATCCGGCGGATGTCGCCTTGCAAACGGGAAAAACAGTTGAGCAATGGAGAGCAACGGCCAAGAGTATGATGAAAAAGGCGGGCAAGAAGGTAACTAATGAGGAGCTTGATATACTTACACAATACCACATAAGATATGAAAAAAGTTTGGCCGACCTTGCTATAAAGGCATGTTCTCGGTGTCATGACCCGGAACGAACGTTGACTTCATTGGCAACGGGGAATACCTGGGAGCGGGTTATCGTTGAAATGAGTGAAAAGGAGGGTAGTGATATAACACCCGATGACGTGAGAAGACTGGTACAATATCACGTGGCAAAGCAAGAAATCGGACAACAAGTCTTCAAGAAGGATTGTTCGGAATGCCATGACCCGGAAGAGACATTAAAAAAGAAAAAGTCGAGAGATGAATGGAGACAAACTATCAGACGCATGCTGGCCAAATCCGGCAGGATGATCACGGACGAAGAGGTTGACATATTGATAAACTATCACGTAGCGAGGACACGATAGGAGAAAATGATAATTGTTCAGATTCTTGTTCCCTTATAGAACAGATGAACATCCGGAGTTCTTAGCGCGAGCGATATTTTGTCTCCGGTTTTTCGCTGAAAAATTGGCGATGCCTTGGCTATGATTCTCCCGTTGACAGTCTTTACATAAAGAATAGTTTCCGATCCGATATGCTCGACAACCTCCAGAGACCCAAGAAACGGGCCATCGCCCGGCATTAATAACTCCGGTCTTATTCCCATTGTCACCCTTAGCCCCAAATATTTTTTCAGTTCGCCCCTTGAGCTAAGATCGATTATGAGGGATCTGGCTCTAAATAAGATTTTGTCCTTATCTTCGGCTAAGACGCCTTCAATAAGATTTATCCCGGGGCTGCCGATAAAGGTGGCCACAAAAAGATTGGATGGTCTTTTGTATAATTTTTGCGGCGGGCCGATCTGTTGGATAACACCTCTATCCAGTAATATGATCTTATCCCCGAGTGTCATTGCTTCTATCTGGTCATGGGTAACATACACCATGGTAGTCCCTAATTTTTGATGAAGTCTTGCCAGTTCGACCCTCATGGAACTCCGGAGTCTGGCGTCGAGATTGGAAAGCGGCTCGTCAAAAAGGAAGATCTGGGGATTTCTGACAATTGCCCGTCCAATCGCGACTCTTTGCCTCTGGCCTCCTGATAATTCCTTCGGCTTCCTATCCAATAAGTCTCCTATGTCTAAAAGCTTCGCAGCCTTTCTTACCTTTTCATCTATCTTTGTCTTTGAGAGTTTTTTAATTTTAAGTGAGAACGCCATATTTTCATATACATTCATGTGAGGATAAAGGGCATAACTCTGAAACACCATGGCAACATCTCTTTCCTTGGGGGTAAGATTACTTACCTCTCGGTCGCCGATGAATATTTCTCCTTTTTCACATTGCTCCAATCCCGCAATTATCCTCAGTATAGTGGTCTTTCCGCACCCTGACGGCCCAAGCAGTATACAAAACTCCCCATCAGGAACCTCAAAGGAAATATCCTGCAGAATCGTATTCTTACCAAATGATTTTGTCAGTTTTTTTATTTTTAATCCCGCCATGGTTAGTATTCTAGTTATGTTTGATATATAGTCGATTGCGGAGTGCTGGAGTAATGGAGTAATGGGTATAAAGGAATAACTACTTTGATTTCATAAGTTGTTGTACTGCATTCCAATACTCCATCACTCCAGTACTCCAATACTCCATAAACAAAGACACCATCATCCCTTTATCGCCCCCGCCGATAACCCGCTGACAATCCTTTTCTGAAAGAGAAAAACAAGCAGCACAAGGGGCACGGTAGCCACTGTAGAGGCAGCGGCAATCTCTCCCCAGGGGAGGGTGTACTGACCCTGGAATAGCGCGATTCCAATGGGAAGTGTCTGAAACTTGCGTTGTGTCATAATCAAAAGCGCAAAGAAAAATTCATTCCATGCGTAAATAAATACGAGTATCGCCGCGGTAAAAATTCCAGGGGCTGCAAGCGGAACCACGATCTTATAAAGGGTCTGGATACGATTGCAACCGTCAATTCGTGCGGCATCCTCAAGCTCCTTGGGAAGTTCCTTGAAAAAACCGGTCAATATCCAAACGCCGAGTGGCAAGGTAAGTGTTACATAAGGGATTATGAGTCCTTGATAGCTGTTTAGCCATCCCAGGGATTGCATTATTTTCCACACCGGTCCCGCTATTGATATCTGCGGAAACATGGACACAAGTAGGAGACTCCCCATAATCAACCCTTTGTACTTTAATCTCAGGCGCGCAAGAACATAAGCTGAAAGGATGGAGATAAAAAGGGTGATAAACGTAGTGGTCCCGGCCACTATGACGCTGTTTTTTACATAGTGCAAGAGATCGTATTTTACAATGGCCGAGCGGTAAAAATGGAGCGATCCTGATGGCGCAAGCGTCGGAGGAATCGCGGTAACCTCTGCCTGTGTTTTTAGCGAGGTATTTACAAACCAGATAAACGGTAGAAGGCTTATAAAGACTATTACGAATGTTACTCCACAAAAAATCAATTTATATAGTTTCATAATTCAGTAAAAAGTTTGGTTCTCATAAGCCGTATGTAGAATAACGACAACACAAAAACCGTTATAAATACCAGCACGGAAATTGTTGAACCATAACCCATAAATCCTTCCGCAAATATCTTTTTGTATCCATAAAATTGGAGCACATTAGTCGCATTGGCGGGTCCTCCCTGCGTCATGACAAAGACGAGGTCGAAAACCCTGAAAGCATCCATGGTCCTGAAAAGAAGCGCGATGAGTATAGCGGGCTTAATGAGGGGTAGCGTTATCCTTCTAAATCGTTGCCATGCATTGGCGCCGTCTATTTTTGCGGTTTCATAAAGCTCATCCGGAATGGTCTGCAGACCTGCCAGGATCAGGAGCGCGGCAAAAGATGATGTCTTCCATACATCTGCCGTCACTATAGCGGCAAAAGCAAAAAAAGGATCCGCAAGCCACGCCCTGTGCTTTGAAACATCCGCGCCAAACAAAACATAGTTCAAAAGCCCGTAGTTGTCGTTACAGATAAACCTCCACATTTGGGATGACACAACCGTAGGGATTGCCCACGGCACAAGGATTGCCGCTCTTGCCAAGCCCCTTCCCCTGAAATGTCTGTTTATAACAAGGGCGATAATCAGTCCAAAGAGTATCTCAAGGAAAGTGGAAACAGAGACAAATGCAAATGTAGTTATTAGCGAGCGTAGCGCAATTCTGTCGTGCAACAGTTCTTTGTAGTTTTCAAGTCCGATAAATGGTTGCCCAATGGATGGGAGGCCGAGTATTATCCTGTGGAGGCTTAGAAAAAAGGAATAAAGGATAGGATAAAAGGCGAATATACAAACAAAGGCAAAGCATGGTATGAGTAACGATGCAGCAAATATCCTTTCATTTAAAATGGATGAGAATCTTATTTTCATATGTTGAGTTGCATAGGTTTAGTGGTTTATTGGCGTAAAAACTAATCACGAAAATACCCCAGTACGATAGTTTCTACCTACGGGGCAGGCGAAGGTACGAAAACACGAAATAAAAACTTTAATGCTAAAGTTGCTTGGGTTTGTTGGGTTTAAGGCTCAAGGCTGACTTCTGTCCTCTGTTTTCTGACTCCTGACCTCTGACTTCTATCATCGGACCTCCAACGAAAGTATTCTATCTATTTCCCGCGAAGCAATATGAGCTTCTTTTTCTATATCCGATGTCGGGTCTGAAATCACTTTGTGGAAGTAATACTGCAACGCATTGGATACGGCAGGATAAAGAGGGGTCCTCGGACGAGGCCAGGCGGTCAAAAAAACATCCTTCATATCAGAAAACTGAGGATATGCCCGAATAATTTCCTCGTCCTCATAGAGCGCTTTTCTGGTTGGAGCAAGTCCCGCCTTCAATGCAAGGTGTTTTTGAATTTTTGCACTTGTCAAAAACCGGACAAAGGTCCAAGCAGCCTCTTTGTTTTTAGAATATCTGCTGATTCCGAGTTGCCATCCTCCCAGCGTGGCGAAGCTCGCGCCTCCGGGAAAATGAGGCAGCTTAGCAATGCCCACCTTTCCTGCTATCTTGGAGCGTTCTGAATTGTTCGACACCTCCCACGCGTAAGGCCAGTTCCTGTGGAAGACTGCTTTGCCCTGTATAAAAAGAGATAGAGATTCAGGCTCCTGATATGTCAGTACTCCTTTAGGAGCGATTCCCCCTATAATATTATCTCTTACAAATCTGACCGCGTCAATCGCGGGTTTTTCCGCAATCCCGGATTTCCCTGTTTGTGGATTTAGAATCCTTCCGCCGTTGCTCAAGATGTATTCCATCATATCGCAAACAAGGCCTTCATATTGCTTAAACTGTCCTGAAAATCCGTAAATTGCCCTGTTTTTTTTCTCTTCGGACACAATCTTTTTTGCCTGTTCAACCATTTCCTCCCATGTTTCAGGCGGATTGAAATCATACCGTTTAAGCAGGTCCTTGCGATAGTAGAGCATGCCGCTGTCAATAAAAAGGGGCACTCCATAAATTTTGCCCTTGTAAGAATTCGCCAGGATTGGACTACTTAAAAATTTTTCTTGCTCCGGGGGAGGGAAGAATTCATCAAGGGATAATGCCCAGCCGGCTGATGCGAATTCAGGGGGCCATATGACATCCATGAAAAAGACATCCACATCAGGACTGCGATTTTTTAGCTTCTGTGTTAGGAGATCATGAAAGGCTGTAGACGAATGGGGGCCCACCTCCCTTATAACGTGAATGTCAGGGTGTTCAGCCTCAAAAAGCGCATGAATTTCTTCCCAAACCGCTGGATGATTGGGTTTCCATGTAATAAACCGAATTGTTGTTTTTCCAAAATCTTCTTTCTTCGTACACCCTATTATGAAAAATATGCTCAGCATGGCAAGGAGGACAATAAAAACCATCGAAAACCGTGGTGACTTGTTCCATACAACCTTCCATTTACGCATAGATTTTTCCTTTTTGCTTTTAAAATATACCATAACCCGCAAAGGGTTGCATAACAACATATTTTTAAACGTTGGTGGCCAGGATAATTTAATTTCTATAGAAGCGGTCCCCTTGCAGGATATAAACCATAAAAAACTGTTGACTTGATTTGTAAATTACCCTGTTATATACTTATTTATAATAAAATACTATGAGGCTGTCCGAGAATTCCGATCCTACTGCAAAAGAGTGAGAAACGGCCCAAATTCCCGCAAGTTTTCGTCAAATAGGCCTGCTATTCTCCTCGAATTTGCAAAAATTTTGTCTCGTTTGAACTCTTTTTCGTCACGGACATAATTCTCGGACAGCCTCATAGCTTAAGGGCAATGCGACTCAATTTCTTTTGGTAGGCCAAAGCACTTTGATGTTAATCTTGAAAGATTCCGCTTGCTGCGCTGACAAGATACTATAACCTCACCTACCCAGCTATTGTTCTATTACACCACAACCTCAAAGTGAAAAGCCAGACAGTACTGTTTTAGGGGGCAATGATGTCACATTCCAAGATTCTCATAGTTGACGATGAACCTCGTATGTGCAAGAGCCTTGAGGCTTTGTTAACCGAAGAGGCATATGAAATACATACTAGTGGAAATGGTGTAGACGCTATGAAGTCTCTGGATGAGAATATGTTTGACCTTATCCTTCTGGACATAGTTATTCCAGACATGGATGGCCGGCAGATAATGGACCACATAACCAGTCGGTGTCCGGATACCCCGATCATCCTTATGACCGGCCATGCCTCGGTAGAATCAGCCGTCACGGCGCTTAGGGGTGGGGCCTACGATTACCTTAAAAAGCCGTTTGAGCATGAGGAATTGTTAAAGACGATACGCAATGCCCTTGATCAAAAAAGATTGCATAGCGAGCGGAAGAAGGCGGAGGAGGATTGGGAAAATACATTCGATGCCGTGACCGACATGGTTATGGTCTTGGACAGCGACCACCGAATCATTCGCGTTAACAAGACCACGGCCGATGCGTTGAAGACCACCAAAGAGGGTTTGGAGGGCAAGAAATGTTATGAGGTAATGCACGGGCTAACCCGCCCGATCAAGGAATGTCCGATGGTTCTCACCATGAAGACATTAAAACCCCACACCACAGAGATGACCGTGCTCGAAATGGGCGGTACCTTCATATGCTCTACGTCTCCAATACTTGATCGTGATGGGAAACTGACGGGTTATACCCATACCCTCAAGGATATCACGCAATCGAAGCGTCTTGAAGCTCAACTCCAACAAGCTCAGAAGATGGAGTCTATCGGCACACTGGCCGGCGGCATTGCTCACGACTTTAATAACCTCCTTATGGGTATTCTGGGGCATACCTCCTTGATGCTTTTAGACATTGATTCGTCGCATCCGCATTATAACAAATTGAAAGTCATTGAAAAACAGGTTCAAAGCGGGGTTAAGTTGACCCGGCAGCTTCTCGGATACGCCAGGCAGGGAAGATATGAGGTCACACCGATTGACCTGAACCAATTAGTGCAAGAAACCTCAGAAACCTTTGGTAGAACGAGAAAAGAGATTACAATCCAGCTAAAGCTTTCCGAGAGCTTATATGCAATAGAGGCAGACCATGGGCAAATTGAGCAGGTTCTTTTGAATCTGTATGTAAACGCTGCGGATGCCATGCCTGGCGGTGGAGATCTCATTATAAAAACCATCAATACTACACACGAAGATTTCAAAAGTAAGATGTATGATCCAAAGCCGGGTAACTATGTCTTATTAACGGCGACTGACACAGGCGTAGGCATGGATAAGAAGACCCAGAAACGCATTTTTGAACCGTTTTTTACGACCAAAGAGATGGGCAGAGGCACAGGTCTTGGATTAGCTTCTGTTTACGGCATCATAAAGGGCCATAATGGACATATTTCTGTCGAAGCTAAGAAAGGATGTGGAAGCACCTTCAGTATTTACTTCCCCGCGACAGAGAAAAAAGTGCGGGACACCGTCAAAACCTCTGATCGATTTATTAAGGAAACCGGCACTGTGCTCCTGGTAGACGATGAAGAAATAATGTTGGAAGTGGGCCGAGAAATGTTAGAGGTGATAGGCTACAGGGCACTCACAACCAACGACGGAAAAGAGGCTGTAGAAGTTTATAAGAACAATCGAGATACAATAGATGTTGTCCTTTTGGACATGGTCATGCCCAATATGGGTGGCGGTGAAACGTATGACAGATTGAAAGAGATAAATCCTAATATAAAAGTCGTCCTTGCGAGTGGCTACGCAATTGATGGTGAAGCCACTAAGATATTGGAGCGGGGCTGTAACGGTTTTATTCAGAAACCGTTTAATGTGTCAGAGCTGTCTCAGAAATTAGGGAAGATTTTGTGGGAACAATAAACTAATCAAGGACTTGTTGCAAGGTCATCAAGTTCAGGGAGACTCATACACGAGACTTCCGGTCAACCCGGTGTCATATCCTCCCAGTTTTTCTACTCGTCTTTTAAAAGTGTCGGACCAGATTACTCTTAGCATGAGTTGGATCGCTTCTTCTGTAAAGAACCTTTTGGGAATTATTAAATCGTATTGTTCGGTTACGATCGGGATAAAGCCCAGATCAAGCGCCTTGGCGGCAGCATATATTCCCAGTCCGCAGTCCGCTCTTCCGCTTAACACACAGGCTGCAATCGACATGTGTGTAAACTCTTCTGTATCATACCCCCTGATTCTTTCCGGATCAATTCCGAGCTGCTCCAAACGATAATCAAGGAGAACACGGGTCCCTGAGCCGGCCTGACGATTGATAAAGGTAATGTCCTCACGGACCAGATCATCAATTCCCTTTATCCCTTTCGGGTTGTCTCGAAGTACAATAAGGCCCTGCTGCCGAACAACCAGATTAATCATCTTTACAGGTAGATCCGGAAGGTATCGCCTGATATATGAAATATTGTATGAGCCGGTCTTCGCGTCAAGAAGATGCGAACCGGCCACGTGGCAGATCCCTTTCTTAAGCGCCATAAGCCCACCAAAACTTCCGACGTGACTCGAAGAGAGACGAAACTGATCGTTTTTTGCCTTGATTTCATCAGCCAACACATCAAGTGTGTTATCGTGACTTCCTACAACTACAATAGTGCTTGAGATCTCCTCGGGTGTTTTGAGGAGTTCGGCAGTCACGGTTTCTTCTTCCTTGATTCCTTCTATATGACTCGGGATTCGTATAATGCCATCCGCCTCTGTAATGGTGGTAATGGAGCCGGCCCCGCGCGGAAGAGGAGTGGCCACAATTGTATCACCAACTTTACCGAGTTTTACGCGGACAAATTCTTCGATTCCCAACTTGGATGGGATCTTTTTAGGCAGCCTTACTGGTATAGTGTCCCGAACGGGCTCTCTGATGCCGAGCATGCGGCAGATAAGGGGCTGGACAAACTGTTCGAACGCCATTATAGCGGAAACTGAATATCCTGGGATACCTATGACCGGCTTTCGTTCGATGAAACCCAGAATAGTCGGTTTTCCCGGCATCATGGTGACACCGTGCACTAAAACTTCTCCGAGTTCACCGATCACCTTCGCGGAATAATCTTCAGAACCTGCTGAAGAGCCGGCAATCATGAGGATAATATGATTCTCGCCTCTTACAGCGTCCTTAACCACGTTACGAATTGCCTCGTATTGATCCGGCACAATAGGGTGTAGTATCTGTTCCGCTCCGCGCGCGGTAACCAGACCGCCCAGTATCGCGCCATTGCTTTCAATCACCTGGCCGGGGGCGAGGTTGTGCGGACCAAGGTCCTGATAACGTATCAATTCAGAGCCTGTTGGGATAATGGCCACTCGAGGTTTTTCCTTTACCGCGACCTCAAAGACGCCCCCTCCCAGAAGCGCGCCCACACAGCAAGGGGTTATTTTATGGTTTTGCGCAAAAAGCAGTTCGGTCGCTACAATATCTTCTCCCACCTTTCGGACGTGCTGCCAGGGGAACGCTGCTGATTCGATCTCGATAGTCTCTTCATCTATCTCGGTAACATATTCGATCATAATAACCGCATCGGTATCGGGCGGGAGAATATTGCCGGTATTTACATAAAATGCGTCTTGTCCAATCTTGAGCCGTTTAGGACGGTCTACTGTAGTACCGAACGTGGTCTCCGCGCGGACCGCGATCCCGTCCATTGCGGCAACGTGAAAGGGAGGAGAGGAGAAACGCGCTGTAACCGAAGAAGCAGTGATTCGTCCCACAGCCTCAACCGAAGAGATGATTTCGTGTCTGAGAAGTCCCTTGGTAGAAGCTCGATCAAGGAATATGCGCCGGGCCTCTTCAAGGGTTTTCATTTGAAGGTAGATATTTCGCTTCATGGTTTTTTTATATATTATTCACCGCAAAGACGCAAAGAGCGCAAAGTTTTAAAACCCTAAGTTTTCCTTTGCGGCCTTTGCGTCTTTGCGGTGGTGAAGTAATAGACTAAAATAACTCCACAGTAACCACACTTCCTTTGTCCAACCCTTCCGAATTAATATCGATCTCTATTAGTCCGTCCGCCTCTACCATGGTGCGAATCAGTCCGGATTTGCCGAGAAGGGGATGCGCAACTAAGCGTCCCTCCTCACGGAGCAGATTTACGCGCACAAAATCTGTTCTTCCTTGAACCGAGGCAATGTTTCGGCTCAAAGTAGCGGTTACCTCTCTTTTTTCCCCTATATATTTTTTGGAGAGTCCTCCCATTCGTTCGATTAGGGGCTGAACAGTCTTCATAAAGACTATCATGGCTGACGTCACGTGGCCGGGTAAACCAAAGAATGCCTTATTCCCTATACGGGCGATAATTGTAGGTTTTCCGGGGCTGATGGAGATGCCGTGGACCAGAATCTCGGAACGAGGCAGGGCATTTATAGCCTCCATAGTGAAATCGCGGGCGCCGACAGAACTCCCGCCGGAGACAAGAACTATGTCGGCATGGCTTAACGCTTGCTCACACATACTAAAAAGTTCGTCAAAGTTGTCACGGACTATCCCATGGTAAAGTGGATGACCGCCCGATTTTAGGACCAGACCGGTGAGGGTATATGCGTTAACATCACGAAGCTGTCCAAGAGCGGGGGCCTCACGGATATCCACAATTTCGTCCCCTGTTGAAATGATTGTCACCACAGGCTTTTTGAATACCGGCACATCAGATTTTCCAAGAGCGGCAAGCACACCCATTTCCTGAGGACGTATAGGCCGGCCCCTGGAAAGTATACATTCCCCTTTGCGAAGGTCTTCTCCGATCTCGATCACATGTTGCAGGGGGAAGGCGCTTTTGTAGACCTCTATAGTATGCTCGTCCAAAAGTTCCGCATGTTCCAGCATAACCACGCTGTCGGCTCCATCCGGAAGCATCCCGCCCGTGGGGATCTTTACGGCCTCTCCGGATTTCACCGAGATACGGGCCGGTTCTCCCATTTTTATTTTTCCGGTCACGTTGAACAGGGCAGGGTAGCTCTCGGAAGCGCCGAAGGTGGATCTTGACCGCACCGCGTAACCATCCATTGTGGACCGGTTGAAGTCGGGAATGTCGATGTCGGAGATGACGTCTTTTGCAAGGATTCGTCCCAGGGATTCTTCGATAGGAATTGTTTCCGGTTCTGTCTGAGGAAAATTATGGAGATGGGTGAGGACGGATTCAAGGGAAGATACCTTGAAAAATTCTTTTGTACTCATGATACGCCCTTAATTCTCCCCGCATGGTTATAGACTACCATGCGCTGTCCTCGTACGTAGCCGACCAGGGTCATGTTTACTTCGCGGGCCAAATCGATTGCAAAACGGGTGGCCGCGGACCGGGAAGCGAGAACGGGCACTCCGAGCCGGATGGCCTTAATAAGAATTTCAGATGAAATGCGTCCGGTGGTTACGATAAGCTTGTCATTTGTATTGATATCATCCAAAAAACACTTCCCTTGAATCATGTCAATTGCATTGTGCCTTCCTAAATCTTCATAAAAGATCAATAGACGATCAGGTCCTGCTAAAGCGGCATTGTGACACCCCCCTGTTGCCCTATAAAGTGTTGAACGCTTGTTCAGCTCCTCCATTAACTGGAAAAGGTCATCTGGTCCCACTTTCAGGCCTGAGGTAATGGTGAGATGCTTAATTTCTTTGGTGACGCGATCAAAACCGGTGCCTTTGCCGCAACCCGAGGTGATAGTACGTTGAACCATCTGTGATGAAAGGCCGTACGTGCTAAACACGCGTGCTACGATGCGATCGGATTTTTGTTCTATTCGTACGTCTTTGAGCTCTTTGCGATCGGTTAATAACCCGTCCGCTTTGAGAAATCCTACAACAAGGGCCACAGGGTCCTTTCCCGTGCACAGCAATGTAACTACTACCTGCTCGTTCAGATAAATGGTAAGAGGGATTTCCTGAATAGCAGTGATTGAGGTTTCGTTGAAATGACCGTCCGAAAATTCAAAAACGTTATATGAAAAGGAGTCTTGCATTATTCGTTTCCTCGAACAAACGTCCCGCTTTTCCCCCCGGATTTTTTTATCAGCTTTACGTTGGATATGATTATCTCCCGATCGTACGATTTGCACATGTCATAGATAGTGAGAGCAGCGACAGATACGGCGGTTAATGCCTCCATTTCCACTCCGGTCTGTCCTGTTGCCTTGACGGTCGCCAGGATTCCTATGGAGGAGGATGGCTCGTCGAGAGAAAAATCTACAGAGACATGCGTGATCAAAAGGGGATGACACATTGGAATAAGTTCGGAGGTTTTTTTGACAGCCATAATCCCGGCGATGCGGGCCGTCTCTATGACGTTCCCTTTTTTTGCCTTGTTCCCTTTGATCAACTCAAGGGTCTCAGGCCTCATTGTAACAGTCCCTTTGGCGATTGCTTCCCGCGGTGTTGCCGGTTTTTCGGATACATCTACCATCCGAACCCTTCCTTCTTCATCAAGATGTGTAAGCTCCGACATGGGCTTTCCTCATCACAAGCTTTATAAGACATAGTAATAGTTCACCGCAAAGGCGCAAAGAATGCGGAGATAAATCCGAATATCGAATATCGAAATCCGAAACAAATCCTAAATTCAAATATCGAATGTTCAAAACGTTAAGTCCTCGAGTTCTCAATTTTTTGTTTTGGATTTTGTATTTTTGTCATTCGAAATTGTTTCGAACTTCGTACTTCGGATTTCGAATTTATTAATTATAGTCTATAGGCTTTTCTTTGCATTTTTTGGGCGGCGAGATCAATGATTACGCAAAATATTCTCTTTTTCTTGCCACGTCTCTTTTGATCATATCCACAACTTCTTGCAGGACAGGGAATACATTTTCTCTGATATCGCCTGCCACAACTACAGCCATTATATCATCCCCAACGTTCAATGTCCCTTGGTTTGCCTCCACCATAATGTCCACGATTCCCGGCTTCTGTTTATAGCCGGCAATTACCTCTTTCAAACGATCCCGGTCGACCTTGACTTCAAGAGCCGAGACCGGTCGCCCATTGCGGGAGGTGCCGCGCACTACACCGGTGTGACAGACGATCATCCCGACTTCCGGATATCGGGGATGACTTTTTACCCTATTAATCATTGCTGTGATATTAATCACGTATTTCCATCACTCCATTTTCAAGGTTAGAGCCGTCTATAATTGTCCCTTTTGGGATAGTGTGTTGCCTGTCGGTGCGATTTACGATCTTTACCTTTCCCTTTATGACAACCTTTCCTTCAAAACGAACATCACCCTCAATTTCAAGAGCTTCGCAATCGATGAGTGATGGAGCGCCTTCCGGAAAGCGTTTTGTCAACTGATCGACCAGTTTGTAATATTTGTTGTCGAGTTTAATTACGAGGGTACGCAAGGTCCTTTTTGGGTTTTGAATTACTCTATAGTCATAAGTACGTACATAACAGTCTGACCATAGCGCTAAAAGGTCATTGCATTGTTTAACCGGCCTGAACCGGGCCCTTGGAACCCGTATGGCGTCAGCTTTATTAAATATGCTGATTGCCGCGCCCATGGCGGTTTCAACCTGGAATACAGGGGGACTTGAGCCATCGCGGGGATCGACTGTCTTTGGATTTCTGATCATTGGAAGAAGAATCATGTTATTATTCTTGTCAAGGTGGTCTTTTAGCGCAAGAAGATTTACCCATATATTATTTGTATTAAAGTACCCATACATATTAATGTCCTGAAATTGATCTTTTTCATCCTCCGGGCACTGTGCGGATTCTCTCAGAACCAAACGGCCGTTTTCCTTGAGACGTGCGAGGTGCCCCCCTTTTTTATCGATCTCTCTCCGGTCGGTAACCTCCATCAGAAAAGGGAGATTGTGTTTGGCAAAATAACCAAGGATGCGGGCATCCATGACAGCGCCGAGATTGTCCGAATTGGATATGAATGCATAAATAATCCCGGCATCAAGGAGCTTTTTTAGCATGCCCGATCTTACCAGGGCAGAGTATATCTCTCCATGTCCCGGAGGATTCCATTCCAATGCGGGATCTTGAGGCCATTCAGCAGGTGTCAAACTATCTTGAAATATTTTGGGAACCTTATGCTGAAGAAAGGTTAGGGGAATATCGGTTACAAGGCCGGCATATTTGGCTAATTCTATTTTTGTGTCTTCCTCTGTTCTGAAGCTGTTCATCAGGATCAGCGGCATTTTGTTCCCATATTTTTCTCTATAGCCCAACACTTGTTTTACGGTTATATCCAGAAAACTCATGCCTTCTCTGACTTTTAGTAATGATTTGGCAAGTTCGAGCCCCATGCTCGTACCTAATCCGCCGTTTAGCTTAATGAGCGCCACCTTATGGAGTACGGATCGACCCACATCAAACAGGTTGTCCATTCGTTCAAGGTCGGGAACTTCTCCGGGCTTTACCGGGTCGATATCGTTTTTGGTTAGAAGACCTGTTTCTCCTTTTAAGAGTAGTACATAGTAGTATTGGAATGTATCAATTATTATTGAGCTAAGGCCCGCGCGTTTCATTTTTTCGGCAAAAGGTTTGAACCTTTCAGCTATATCTTCAGCGTGCAATTTCTTGTGTACCATGTTGATCCTTTCGTCGGTCTGAATCGAGTTCGGAGCTTTAAAGAGCAGAAACGAACTAAGGATTTTATCTATTACTACAAATATTTAGAACATAAGTCAACCTAAAATGGATAACATCTTTCCAGCATTGACAATCCAGTTGGTTAGAGTTATATTTTTTAAAAATATGATTTTAATGTTGCTGTAAACTCAAACGGGGAGCAGGGTTATGGAAGAAAAAAGGAGGTCTCCGAGACTTAAATGTATTTTTAAGGTAAGATTCCCAGAAGAAAAAGAGCTTGAAACGGAAGATTTCAGTCTTGGGGGAGTGTTTGTGAAGACTGCTTTTGCGCAACGATTTAACATGGATGAAACCGTATATTTGATGATTTATCTCCCTACGGACATGAAGAGGCCTCTTACAGTACAGAGTAGGGTCGTAAACGTAATGGAAACCGGGATAGGCGTGCAGTTTATGAACCTGAATGACATGACCAAACAGGGGCTTCGGGACTGTTATGATTTCTTGTGTAGTCAGGATAACCAGACGCAACAATAATAATATATCACCTTCTTGTTTTGAGGCAATTTCAAAACGTTCCCTTTTGCCTCCCGCTATCGGCGGGACGTCAGACTTATCCAGCCTTGGAGGGACTCGAAATACTCAATGTATTACTCCGGTTAATCCCGCTTGTAGCGTCCCGCTGTAAGCGGGATTGAACTTGAATAAAATCGAATATTTTTCAAAGGTCTCGATCTCCTAAGATAATCATGAACTCAATCATCGATCGAAGGGTGTTTTTAAATTTGTTGGCAAGGGGAGTCCTTGCCGGTTCAGGCATCTGGCTATGTCCATCCCTTGCTTTATGCAAAACTGCTTTCGATTATGCGTTGGAGGGCCAAGATCTGATAGCATCCAAATCGTATGAAAAGGCTGTTAATGTTTTGCAAGAGGCGATACGGATAGACTCCAAAAGCGATTGGGCTTACGGCCTGTTGGGACGAGCATATTACGGGTTGAACAAAAAAGCCGAAGCCGTGGATGCGTTCAGACAAGCAGTCCGTCTTAATCCCGGAGACACCTATTCGCGGATGATGATCGAGATTATGACGCAGAAGCCTATCCCCAAGCTCAAAAAGCTAAAGCAGCCTCCTACACACTTGGAAAGAGAAGCCGAAGCCGAAGAAAAAAGGATGTACACACAGTTGCAATCCAAAGACGAGTTGACCTATCAAGTTAACCGGGTTGTAATCGATGCCGGCCACGGGGGGTTTGATTCCGGCGCGGTCGGCTTATCCGGATTAAAAGAGAAGGATGTTACACTCGATATTGCAAGGCGTGTCCACGAAAAATTGTCAAGAGAGGGGAATAATATTAAGTCGTTTTTAACTCGTACGGACGATTACTATATACCGTTGAGTGATCGTACTGTTATTGCCAACCAATATCAGGCCGATCTTTTTATCAGCATCCATATTAACGCAAATGAGAACCGAAAGCCGCACGGTTCGGAGACCTACTTTTGTGCGGGGAAGGCGAGCAGTAAAGAGGCTGAACGGGTAGCGGCCTTTGAAAACTCGGTTCTTAAGTACGACCAACCTTACAAAAAGAAGCCCGGTTATATTGATATTGAAGGGATACTTTTTCACTTTGAGCGCAAACTCTATTGGGAAGAAAGTGGTAAGTTTGCGAAAAGATATCAAGAACGTTTTCGAACAGAACTACCTCTGCAAAACCGGGGGGTGCATTCCGCCAATTTCTTTGTATTGAGAACGGCCAAGATGCCGTCAATTCTCCTTGAGCTCGGTTTTATATCAAATCAAGACGACGAGCGAAGGCTCAGGCATACAGAATTCAGAGAAAAGATTGCAAAAGCTGTGGTAAAGGGTATATTATTATGAATCAGATAAATCGATGGGGTCTGGTTGTCATCTTTATCTGTCTTTTGGGATTAGCGGAAATTACCTTTGCCTTGGATGTAAACGACCTGATTTTTCGAGGCGCGGATTTTCACTATAAGGGGGATCTGGATCAGGCTATTGTCCAGTTCAAGGAAGCGGTTCGATTGGCCCCGCATAATGAATATGCCCACAACCAACTCGGGATTTTGTATGCGAAAAAAGAATGGTTTAAGGCCGCATTAGAGGAATTTAAGCGGGTAATTCAGATTGACGGGAGAAATACATATGCACTTCTCTGGATGGGAATACTCGATCTAAAGGGCGGCAATCTAAACAGCGCGTTTGATACGTTCCAAAAAATCATCAGAATCGATCCTGATAATGCCGACGCCTACTACTTTTTAGGAGCAATCTATAATTTTCGACACAATCCGGCCAAGGCTATTGAATATCTGAAGAAGGCCCGAGACGTGGATTCCGGAGAGCCGGACACCCATTATCGTTTAGGTAAGGCCTTCCATAACCTTGAGATGACCGCCAATGCGCTGTTAGAATATCAACGAACACTTGCATTAAATCCTAAGTACACGAAGGCAACCAATGAAACCGGATGGATCTATTACAATCGTGGTAATATAGATAAGGCCATTGACCAATGGAAAAAAACACTTGCAATAAATTCCAAAGATCGTGACGCTATTTTTAATTTAACTAAGGCCTACAATGACCTTGCGCTAAAGGCCCTAAATGCGGGGAATCGAAAAAGAGCGACTTTTTACTGGGAAAAAACGTTATCTATAAATCCGAAGAACAAGGCCGCCCTTCATCACATGAAAAAAATATCAGAAGAATAATTGACAAGAGGACCTTGTTTTATGCTATTTAGCAATTGTTAACAACTTGAAAAAAATAAGGAGGGACCCATGAATGTAAAACAGTTGCTTGTGGTTGCATCAGTTGCCATAACGCTCATGTTTTTTACAACAGGGAGCTGGGGGGAAGAAGGGCAAAGTTTGCTTCAACAGATAGGTGACAACGGGAGTATTAATTGGACGGAAGGCGTGATTCAGGCAACAGGTATAGGTGCTCCTCCGGAAGAGTTTTACGGAAAGCCGCAAGCTCGTCCCATGGCACTGCGGGCCGCGCAGCTGGATGCTTACAGAAAACTTCTTGAGGTCACCAGAGGGGTGCGTGTTGACTCTCAGACAATTGTAGAAGATTATGCGGTCAAAAGCGATGTTATCAGAACGCAAGTCGAGGGTATGGTAAAAGGCGCGCAAGTAGTCAAAAAAGAATACCTCTCCGATGGTTCGGTAGAGGTAACGTTGCAGGTGAGCCTGCACGGAGGCTTTGCCCAATTAATTCTCCCGTCTGAGATACAGCATGTTGAGAAGGTACGTCCAATCCCTGAACCTTACCAAATGATACCCCCTGCTGTTTCGCCGGAAACTCATGATGTCCCGCATTCGGCTGGAAAAGTATATACAGGATTGGTAATAGATGCCAAGGGCTTAGGGGCACGGCCTGCCATGTCTCCTAAGGTGGTCGATGAAAACGGCAAAGAGGTTTACGGATCGGCATATGTGAGCCGTGAGTTTGCCGTACAACAGGGGATGAGCGGGTATGCAAGAGATCTCACCGCCGCCCAGCAAAATCCCCGTGTAACCAATGACCCATTTACCGTTAAAGGATTGAGAACAGGGGGCGCGGGCAAATCCGATATCGTTATCAGTAATGCTGATGCAGCCAAGATTTTAAGCAGTTCTGAGAACTTATCATTTTTGCAAAAATGTCGTGTTATGGTTGTATTGGACTGATAAAGATTGAATATTGAAGAAAAATCTTTTTAGTTTTAAATAATCAATCGACAATATTCAATCGACAATAGTCAAAGGAGGACCTATGAGGATCGAGAAAAGATTGGCAGCCATTGGTTTGGTGGGTTTTATGCTCCTGTTTGTTTTTTATGCGTGCCGGCCTGCGGTAAGAGCGCCGGAAGCAGAGCTTGATACCCCTGAACACCATGTTATGAATGGGATGAAGCTATTAAAAAAGGGGAAAATTGATGACGCATTCAGAGATTTTAACTTAGCCAAAGAACTTGACCCGAAGTTTTCAGGCGCCTATGTCGGATTGGGGCTGGTATGGGGACACAGGGAAGATTTTGAAAAGGCTATGAAGAATATGAAACTGGCTAAAAAGTATGCCGATACTAAAGAAGAAGAAGCGAATGCATACATCGGGTCCATGAGACTGTATACACTGGGCAAGAATAAGATCGATGAGGATTGGCTGGAAGAGACCGAAGATGCCTTTGAGGATGCAATCGATTTGATGCCTCACTCCTCAGCAGCCTATTTTTATATGGGTGTAGCCTATAAGGAAGCTTATGAATTCGGAAAGGCGAGTCAGAACTTTGCAAAGGTGCTGGGTCTCGATGATGAGTATGTGGCCGATGCTGATGCTGAATATAAAGTGGTGCAAAAGATACAACGTGCGATGCCCGGTACAACTGTTGGAAAAAAGATCGCGCTGGTAAAAGAGATTACCCGTGGGGATGTAGCTGCATTATTCATACAGGAACTTAAGCTTGACACACTTTACGAGAAGAGGACCGTGAAAGAATTTGATACTCATTATAAAGACCCGGTAAAACAGTTTGAGACGGAAATGATTGAAAAGGTTCCTCCTGCCACAGACATTGCCGATTATGTACTTAAGACCGATGTTGATGCTGTAATCAGAATCGGAGTTCGCGGACTCGAACCATTTGCGGACCATACATTTCAACCGTATAAGACAATAACGCGAGCTGAATATGCGGTGATGATTGAGGATATTCTTATAAAGGTGACAGGTGATCAAAAATTGGCCACAGAGTTTATAGGATCGACCTCTCCCTTTCCGGATCTGAGGAGTGATCTTCACTACTTTAATTCGGTAATGGTCTGCACGACTCGCGGCATTTTGCAGGCTGATGTTGCCACAGGAGAATTTAATTCTATGGGAACAATCTCAGGGGCTGATGCGCTGTTGGCCATCAGAACCCTGAAGTCACAAATCGAGATGTAACGAGCTAAGAGCGAAGGTTCCCTTTCTTTTGACTCTATGCTCTTCGCTCTGGGGGGGACGGATAAGCAATGACACGATTCAAAGTTAGGCGATTTGTGCATCTTGTTGGTATTTTCTTCTTGTTCGCTACAGTTGTGATGCCTATTATGGGTGAGGCGCAGGATGCACAGCCCACAAGATCTATTGAGGTCATCGGTTCCGGTACCATCTTTGAGGATGATGTGGCTATGGCCAGAGATGTTGCCATCAATGATGCACTGCGTATAGCAGTAGAACAGGCGGTGGGTATCGTTTTGTCGTCGGAATCGGTCGTTGAGAACTTTCAGCTTTTGAGCGATCGTGTTTATACACAATCCCAGGGATTTGTTCGGGATTATAAGGTCCTTGCCGAGTCGAAGTCAGAGGATTCTTATCGTGTTGTTGTTAGGGCTACGGTTTCTGTGGGTGTTCTTCGCGACGAACTTCAGGGCCTAGGGGTCTTGATGGCACAAAAGGGGATGCCTCGTGTTATGTTCTTTTTAGCAGAGCAAAATATAGGACAATCTCAACCTCAATTTTGGTGGGGTGGCGGTGTCCCTGTTTCGGCTGAGCTTGCGGTGGCAGAAAATACAATAGCGGAAGAAATGAAAAGTCGGGGGTTTATCTTAGTAGATCGATCGGCAGCGTCACAAAACATCCAATTGGAGTCGGCCCTTCAAAAAGCTGATCTCGCCGACCAAGCTGCTGTTACATTGGGCAGCCAAAACGAAGCTGAAATAGTCATCGTGGGTAAGGCCTTAGCAAGATATACCAAAAATGTTATGGGCGCCGGCATGAAATCTTATCAGGCCAATATTTCACTAAGAGCGATCCGAACCGATACCGGAGAGATTATAGCTTCAAGTATACGCACCGGTGCGGCCGTTCATACAGATGATGTCAGCGGGGGTACAGCAGCCCTGCAAAGAGTCGGTTTGCAGGCGGCCAACGATTTAATAAACCAGATTGTTGCAAAATGGCAGCAAGAAGTTAGCCGGTCGAACATAGTGAAGGTTACTGTTGAAGGGATTAAAGCATATTCTGATTTTGTGGCATTCAGAAAGATTTTGAGTAACAGAATACGTGGAGTCAAAAACGTTTATCTCCGCGGAATTGACGCAGGCGAGGCAAGAATGGACGTTGAAATTAAGGGAAATGCCCAGACACTCGCGGACGAGTTATTATTAAAAAGCTTTGACAATTTTGCAATAAACATATTCAGTGTGTCCCAAAACGCGATCCAGCTTCGATTAGTTCCAAAGAGCTGAGAGCATAGAGGTAGGGATTGATGTATAAGATATTTAAGGCAACGTTTTTTATACTATTAATGATGAATCTATGGGCAGGGACAGTATCTGCATATGATGAGGTGATTCCGGTTGAGATGGAGGGGAACGAGGCTGTAGTGACCTTTTTGGAAGGAAGCGCCGTCGTTTGTACGGAAGGTGGAACAACTTCATCACCCTTAATATTACATGCGAAATTACAAAACGGAGACAGGGTTACCACAGGGCATGAGACACGCATTGAGCTTACATTTACCGATGGAAGTCTGTTGCGCTTTGATGAAGAGACGACATTTGAAATAATAAACATCAACTATTCCATGGAGACCAAGAAAAGAGATATTAATGTCAAAATGGTCCTGGGTCGTACTTGGGCCAATGTTTGTAGTGTCGTGGGTAAGAAAGGAGGATTAAGTCTGCATGCAAAAAATGCGGTAGCCGGGGTTCGAGGAACGGTTTACAGGATGAACGTCGCAAAGGACAATTCAACTATTGTCAAGGTTTATTCAGGCGAAGTTACCGTTCAAAAACCTTCACAGATTGCCGGGCAAACTCCGAGTAAGGTAGAATCTCCCTATCCCGTGCCAGGCCCGCATCCGGTTCCCGGCCCTAAAAAGGTTTCAATGGAGGAGTGGACCTATATTGTGCGAGCAATGCAGCAGATTGTCATCAAGCCGGATGGAACCGTAGAAGAACCGACAACATTTTCTGCGCAGGCTGACAGCAATGAGTGGGTTCAATGGAATCAGAAGCGTGACCAATAAAATCGATAACCAGTCGACTACCATGACGCTTCCCAATCTACTGACCATTCTTCGCATCGTGCTAACCCCTCTTTTTGCTATCTGTCTTATAAACAATGCCTATAAAAATGCCTTCTGGATTTTTGTTGTGGCTGGAGTAAGTGATGGGTTAGACGGTTTTATCGCCAGAGTATTCCGACAAAAGAGTGAACTTGGCGCCTATCTCGACCCGATTGCCGACAAACTCCTCATATCGACTGCTTTTATCATACTCGCCACGGTTAAATTTATTCCAAGCTGGTTGACTGTTATTGTTATTGCGCGAGATATTCTGATACTCTTTGGAATCGCATTGTTGTTTATTACGAATCATAATGTTGAAATAAAGCCGAGCTTTTTGAGCAAAATCACTACAGTATCTCAACTACTAACCGTTTTTGCTGTTTTGTTAAAACCATATGTTTCAAAAATTGGAGTGGTACATTACCCCCTTTTTATAGCTGCCGCCATCATGACAGTTCTTTCCGGGTTTCAGTATATTTACAAGTGGCTAAAAATTCTTCAAAATGCGCATTAAAACAATGAAACAAAGATTATTGTCATTATATAAAAGCTCTACAGGCATTTTTCTTGACAGTAAGTAATATAATTGGTATTAAAATTGTTTTGAATTTTTAGGGGTTTTATGTGTTATAACGCCCGGAAGATGAGATTATTTTTTGACAGGCGCGTAGCTCAGGGGGAGAGCGCTACCCTGACACGGTAGAGGTCAAGAGTTCAAATCTCTTCGCGCCTACCATAAAGTAAAGGCTAAATTTCGAAATACGAAACACGGCACGCAGTGAAGCGTCAGCGCTCAATCCGAAACAAATTCAAATGACCAAAACTCGAAACAATTCTGGAAGCGTTCAGTATGTTTCTTGCTGAAAAGCTTAGCCGACTGATAGTTGCCTCTGTTTTGAAAATTTAAGCATTCGGATTTTGAATTTGTTTCGGATTTCGATATTCGAATTTCGAACTTATTATTATGTCTAACATTACAGTTAAACTCAGCGACAACTCCGTAATCGAATGCAAACCTCCGTGTGCCGAAGGGCTTGAGGTATTGCGTCACAGTACGTCACATATCATGGCGCAGGCGGTTAAGGACCTGTATAAGGATGTAAAGATTGCCATAGGTCCTGCTATTGAAAACGGTTTTTATTATGATTTTGATTATGAAGGGACTTTTTCTCCGGATGATTTAAAGGCGATAGAAGAGAAGATGAAGGCCTTGATCAAGGCCGGACTTCCTTTTCAACGTGAAGTTATTCCCAGGGAAAAAGCAATTCAACTGTTCCAGGAGATGGGGGAACAATATAAAGTAGAGATCCTCGAAGACATACCTGATAATGAGGTGTCTATCTACCGTCAAGGCGATTTTGTGGATCTCTGTCGAGGCCCTCATTTGGCTTCGACTAAAGGGGTTAAGGCCTTTAAATTGACACATGTTGCAGGCGCTTACTGGCGGGGAGATGAGTCCCGCAAGATGCTCCAGAGGATTTATGGCACGTCCTTCTTTGACAAAAAATCCTTAAAAGACCATCTTAACAGGTTGGCAGAGGCCGAAAAGAGGGATCACCGACGTCTTGGGAAGGCCCTTGATCTTTTCAGTACCAGCAATGAAGTCGGAGGAGGGATGATTCTGTTTCATCCCAAGGGGGCCCTGCTCAGAAATATAATTGAGGATTTTGAAAAGAGAGAGCATCTTAGACGTGGGTATCAGATGGTGGTAGGGCCGCAGATCCTAAAAAGAGAGCTTTGGGAAAAATCAGGCCACTTTGACAACTATCGGGAACAGATGTATTTTACTGAGATCGACAGTGAAACTTACGGTATCAAGCCGATGAATTGTCTTTCCCATATGTTGATTTATAAGTCCCAGCTTCGAAGCTACAGAGACCTTCCAATTCGCTATTTTGAACTTGGCACTGTGCACAGACATGAGCGTTCCGGGGTCCTTCATGGACTTTTCAGGGTGCGCCAGTTCACTCAGGACGATGCACACATTCTGTGTCGCCCGGATCAACTCAATGATGAAATAAAAGGTGTTATTGGTTTTGTTGCCGATGTAATGAAGCTGTTCGGCTTTGACTATGAGTTAGAGGTCAGCACAAGGCCTGAAAAGTCTATCGGCTCTGATGAAGATTGGGAACGCGCGACAAACGCACTCATTAAAGCTCTTGATGACTACGGCCTTTCCTATGACATTAATGAAGGCGATGGGGCATTTTATGGTCCCAAGATTGACGTTAAGTTGAAGGATGCTCTAGAGCGATCCTGGCAGTGTGCTACGATTCAATGTGATTTTACGTTGCCTGAGCGGTTCGATCTAACATATATAGGAAGCGATGGGGCCAAACATCGACCGGTGATGTTGCATAGAGTGATTCTTGGGGCCATAGAACGGTTTCTCGGTGTTTTGATCGAACATTACGCAGGAGCATTTCCAACATGGCTTGCTCCGGTCCAGGCGATAGTTCTTACGGTTACTGAACGTCAGAATCCCTATGCTGAAGAGGTATATCGTCGGCTTTTGAACTCAGATGTTCGTGTAGAAAAAGATCTTCGTAATGAAAAGTTGGGACTCAAAATCCGAGAAGCTCAGATGCAGAAGATACCATATATGCTTGTGATAGGTGACAAAGAGGTCGCAAATAAAGCCGTTGCGCCCAGACGAAGGGGGGGTGAACAGATGCCTCCCATGTCGATTAACGACTTTGTCGATGAGGTCAAAGGGGCTTGCAAACGGGAGATGCACTTAGGAGGTGGAATATAGCTACGCGAGTTAATGTAAATCAGAGGATTCGTGCGAGGGAGGTTCGACTTATAGACGAAGCGGGTGAACAGCTGGGGGTTGTGCCGCTCAGCCAAGCTTTGGAAACCGCGGGAACTAGGGGATTGGATCTTGTAGAAGTAGCTCCAAATTCAAAACCGCCGGTCTGTCGAATTATGGATTACGGAAAATACAAGTACGAACAGAAGAAAAAATTTCAAGAGGCCAAAAAGAAACAGTCAACCGTCCAGATAAAGGAGATTAAGATTCGTCCCAAGACCGGCAGCCATGACATTGAGGTAAAATTACGTCATGTCAAGCGTTTCTTGGAAAATCGAGACAAGGTAAAGATATCGATGCAGTTTAGAGGGCGCGAGATTGCTTATACCAATCTCGGTAGAGATTTAATGCAAAAGGTAGTTGAATTGGCATCTGAGTTTGCCGTTGTGGAAGAGTTCCCCAAGATGGAAGGCCGGCGCATGGTGATGATTCTGGCGCCGAAGTAGAGAACAGGGAATAAAAAACAGAGAACAGAAAGTAGAGAATAGAGATCTGAAATTTGGGTCCTGATTTAATAATTACGTAGATTTTGCGAAGTCTCTTCACTCCACCGTAAAAACGCAAAGAAGAACTTAAAACTTTGCGCTTTTTGCGTCTTTGCGGTGGACTATTACAAATTAAAAGGATGAAAGTTATGCCAAAAATGAAAACACACAGAGGCGCTGCAAAGCGCTTTAAAGTTACGGGCAAAGGGAAGATCGTTCGATCAAAGGCTTATGCCAGCCATATCCTTACCAAGAAGACAACAAAGAAAAAAAGGCATATGCGTAAAGACGGATTAGTCGACGGGGCAAACCTTGCAAGTGTAAAAAAGATGATTCCTTACGCTTAAATTTATTATTGATGACTTCGTAAAAAGTCTTCAATTCGCTTGATAAGATCAAGATAAGCAGATTTTTGAGGTCTTTGGGTGAGAACGTTTTTTCCAGGGGCCTCATGATATTTTATAAGGAGAGAGTATATCATGTCACGTGTTAAGAACAGTGTAAAAAGCAGACAACGTAGAAAAAAGGTCCTGAAGCTGGCCAAGGGTTTCCGAGGGGGGAGAAGCAAGCTTTACCGCACTGCCGCCGATGCTGTAGATAGAGCGCTCAGATATGCCTATCGAGACAGGAGGCAGAGAAAACGAGACTTCAGGAAGCTTTGGATTGTTCGTATAAATGCGGCCGCACGTTTACATAATCTTTCATACAGCCGTTTGATGGACGGATTAAAAAAGGCCAAGGTTGTATTAGATCGAAAGAGCTTGGCCGAGATAGCAATATTTGATCCTGTGGGTTTTGGTAAGATAGCCGAACTTGCCGCAGGAAGTCTATAAGCTGTCTAACCTCACCGCAGACGCAAAGTTGCAGGTTTTACTTTGCGTCCTTTCAGCCGTCGTAATTCCGCAAGGCGGGACGAAGTCGGCTTACGCCTTTGCGGTGAACTATTCCGAATTATTTATAACACGCCTTCGTTTGGAATATTCATGAAAGCCGAGCTTGAAAAGATCGAAAAAGAGGCCATGGAGCTTCTTAAGACAGATTTGGGCATGGATGAAATAAAGGCGCTGCAAGTCAAGTGCCTGGGAAGAAAAGGCCTTGTTACCGGATGTTTGCGCAACATCTCTTCTCTTCCGCAAAAAGAACGACGCGAAATAGGGCAGTTAGCAAACAAAGTTAAGAAAGTGCTTGAAGAAGTCTTCAAAAAGGCCCTGAAAGAATACTCCGCAAAAGAAGCAAGACCTGAGGCAGGTATAGATGTGACGTTGCCTGGACGGCCTCTTTTGCGGGGGACAATACACCCCATCATCCAGATTATGCATGAGATCAGTGATGTTTTTTCACGTCTCGGGTTTGAGGTGTTGGAAGGGCCGGATATAGAATCAGATTACTATAACTTTGAGGCGCTGAATCTTCCGAAAGATCATCCAGCCAGGGATATGCAGGACACCTTCTATATCTCTGAGAATGTGGTTCTGCGTACTCATACTTCTCCCATCCAGATCAGAACCATGGAAAAACAGCCGCCTCCGCTTCGGATGATAGGTCCGGGCAAGGCTTACCGCGTTGATTCCGATATCTCCCACACTCCGATGTTTCATCAGGTGGAAGGACTCATGGTGGATGAGAATGTTTCTTTCGGAGATCTGAAGGGGATACTGACTATATTTGTTCATCAGATGTTTGATGAAACTACAAGCCTTCGATTTCGTCCTAGTTTTTTTCCATTTACCGAACCGAGCGCTGAGGTGGATATAGAATGTGTCCTCTGCCGGGGAAAGGGATGCAGAGTATGTTCCCATACCGGCTGGTTGGAAATACTGGGCGCAGGCATGGTCGATCCCGCTGTTTTTAAATATGTCGGCTATGACAGTGATCGCTATACAGGGTTTGCTTTTGGCATGGGGATAGAGAGGATCGCCATGCTGAGATACGGAATTGAAGACATTCGTAGACTATACGAGAATGATATCCGATTTCTTCACCAGTTTTAATAAGAATTTAGGGAGTTAGGGATTCAGGAATTGGGGAATTCAGGGATTGAGGGATTCCGAATTACCAGCAACCAGCAACCAGCAACCAGTAACCAGAAACAAGCAACCAGTAACCAGAAACAAGTAACCAGAAACAAGTAACGAGTAATGAAGATTAGTTTAAACTGGCTCAAGGATTACGTAGATATTGATATAGATGTCAATCAATTAGCCGACGCTCTCACTATGGCGGGGCTTGAAGTTGAAAGCGTCACGGACAGGTATGCCTATCTCGACAGCGTTGTCGTTGGAAAGATCGTAGACATATCCCCTCATCCGAATGCCGACAAGTTGTCCATTTGTAATATGGATATGGGCGAAGGATCTCGATCGATCGTATGCGGCGCTCCAAACATTCATGTTGGGAACCTGGTCCCTGTAGTATTTCCGGGCACTGAACTCCCCTCGGGTATAACCGTCCAGGAAGCAGCAATACGAGGCGAAATGTCGCACGGGATGCTCTGTTCTGAGTCGGAACTCGGTCTTGGTGATGATACTTCCGGCGTCCTGATGCTTGCCGATACAGCAAGGCCTGGAACCAGGATTAAGACGGCTATGAATCTATCCGATGCCGCTATGGAGATCGATCTTACACCAAACCGTTCCGATTGTTTAAGCTTTTTGGGGATTGCGCGCGAGATCGCGGCTATTCTAAAGAATGACTTGAATTATCCGAAGATTAAACTCCCTGCCGGCGACCGACCCATATCAGAACAGACCTCTGTTGTAATTGAAGCGCCGGATCACTGCTTCCGATATGCCGCCCGGCTTATTTCCGGAGTGCAAATTAGCCCTTCACCGCCCTGGCTCCGTAATCGACTGGAATCGATCGGATTGCGGTCCATAAATAATGTGGTCGATGTAACTAATTTTGTCTTGATGGAATACGGTCAACCATTACATGCTTTTGATTTTGATCGCCTTGAAGAACACCGTATTGTTGTCCGCACGGCCAAAGAGGGGGAGCAGTTTACTACCCTGGATGGAGTTGAAAGGAAGCTTTCTTCCGACATGCTCGTGATTTGTGACGGCAGGAAACCGGTGGCTCTCGCCGGCGTAATGGGAGGAGTCAATTCAGAGGTAGTAACAGGAACTAAGAACATTCTTATTGAAAGCGCCTATTTTAATCCAATAAGTATTCGTCGAACCTCCAAGCGTCTTGGGCTTAAAAGCGAGTCATCCCATAGATTTGAACGTGGTGTGGATCCAGGGGGTGTAATGAGCGCCCTTGATCGCGCCGCGCAACTAATGCTGGAGACCGCGGGCGGCAGCATGGCAGAGGGAGTTATTGATGAATATCCGCGTCCAACCTCTCAAAGGGTTATCCAGCTGTCTGTTTCACGTACAAATCGCCTTTTGGGGACCAAGTTGAGCGCCGCAGCCATAGCTGATCATCTCAGGTCGATCGAATTAGACGTCAAGATATATGATGATGATCGCCTGGAGGTGATTACCCCGACTTTTCGCGTTGATCTTGAACGCCCCGTAGACCTTGTGGAGGAAGTCGCCCGGTTGGAGGGATACGACAAGATAGCAACCACATATCCTCTTGCTTCTATTATTTCCAATAAACCGAATCGCAAGCTTCCACGCAGAAAAGATCTGTTTGCGTCATTGGTCGGGTGTGGTTTTTCTCAGATTATAACCTACAGCTTCATTGCAGAAAGGAGCTGTGATCAGTTGTTACTGTCATCGGATGATCCGCGGCGCCGGATGGTTCGTATCCTTAATCCGCTTACGGAAGATCAGACCGTAATGCGAACCTCATTGATTCCCGGACTCTTCAATACAATGATTCACAACCAGAACCAAAATAATGAAGATCTGAGAATTTTTGAATTGGGGAAGGTCTTCTTTTATACCAAAGAAGACGCACTCCCTGAAGAAGCGGAGATGATTTCCGGTCTCTGGACAGGGTCTCGTCAGGAAAAGTCGTGGCATGCCGGTGAAACAACGGCAGATTTTTATGATATTAAAGGGGTGGTCGAAAAGGTGCTCGGAGACCTGAATGTGCCGCTTATCCGTTTTCAAAAGCCGGGAGATTATGCTCGCATTCCGTACCTGAAGAGAGGATATTCCGCGGAGATATTCTCGGATGACGTATACCTCGGTGAAGTGGGTGAGGTGTCTGTCGATGTGTTGAAAAAATTTGATTTAAAAAAACCGGTCTTTATATTTGACTTGAACTTTGATACAATTCTTTCTCAGATATCCGAGGTGAAAAGTTCAAAAGGCTTTTCCCGGTTCCCTGCCGTAAGCAGAGATTTAGCATTGATTTTAGACAATACGGTAGAGGCGCAGGGTATCACCGATTATCTAAAGGGACTTGGGGAAGAATTAATAGAATATATAGAAATATTTGATGTCTATGAGGGTAAGCCGATTCCTCAAGGTAAAAAGAGCGTGGCGTTCCGGATAATCTACAGGTCACCGGAAAAGACCCTGGAAGATGCGGAAGTGAATGATCTGCATGATGAGATCAGCCAAAAGCTGCTGAAGCATTTTAAGGCAGAGTTTCGAGAGATATGATGAAGAAGAAGGATATTATAGAAGCGGTCCACGAACGATTGGGGTTTTCTAAGAGGGAGACAGCAAGGCTCGTTGAGTCGACTCTTGATATCATAAAGGCTTCCCTTCAAGAAGGCGAGGAGGTCAAGATTTCGTCATTTGGCAAGTTTTCGGTCCGGGAAAAAAAGGAACGGCTGGTTAAAATGCCCAAGACGGGCGTTGAAATCACGATCCCGGCCAGAAAAGTGGTCACCTTTAAATTAAGTTGTGTTTTAAGAGACGCGATCAATGACGCGCACAGAACCAGAAATTCCGGATAGACGCTATTTTAAGATCGGGGAGGTAAGCGAACTTGCCGGCGTCGAACCGTATGTCTTGCGATACTGGGAAACAGAATTTCCGTCCATTAAGCCGGTACGGGCCCCCACAGGACAGCGTCTCTACCGAAAGAAGGATGTTGAAACCGTATTAAAGATCAAACACCTCCTTTACGAGAAAAAATTTACAATCGCGGGAGCACGAAAGGAACTTCAATCAACAGACGTCCGTAAAAAAGCTTCCGAAGGGACATCTCTTGAAGAGATAAAATCAGACCTTCGTTCCATTAAAAAAATCCTGGATTAAAAATGAGGCGGTTTTGAATGCAAAAAGGTCTGTTGCCCGTTAAGACAACAGACCTTTTTTAGTACCTTCGTATTAGTGCTTGATCTCTATTCTCTTGGCCTTTTCCGGTTCAGCTTTCGGAAGAGTAAGTTTCAACACTCCGTCCTTGTATGTAGCGTCAAT
Source organism: Pseudomonadota bacterium (assembly GCA_043818915.1). Lineage (GTDB taxonomy): Bacteria > Desulfobacterota > Desulfobacteria > Desulfobacterales. Next base: position 45,919 of record JBDRFJ010000241.1, read on the forward strand.
CTCTTCTGTCTTTATTTCGCTCGGAAGTTTGAGCGAGCGGCAAAATGAACCGTAATGACTCTCTTTCAGATAGTAATTCTCTTCCTTTTTCTCTTCTTCCTGTTTCCGTTCACCTTTCACTGTCAGAATATCGTTTGTAAGGGTAATATTAACATCTTTTGCATCCAGGCCGGGAAGTTCTGCCTCGACAATAATGTTGTCATCCGTTTCTGAAACATTGAAAGTGGGGGTCCACTCTTTTTCTTCAGAAAAAAGTTTGGGCAGATTAAGATCTTCAAAGAATCGATCAAAAAGGTCCCCATATGGACGCATCAGTTCTCTATCTCTTATTCTTGGAATGAGTCCGTACATAACCGCCACCTCCTTTTCCAATTATATCAAAGCGTTGTATTTTTGTTATCTTAAAGATAAGCATTGGGACAATTTAGTCAAGGGGCAGACTGTTTTTTGGGCTATGTTCCTAATATCCTTGGGGGTTCTTCTTGTTGTAGGCGGTGTCATGATAGACATTGTTATTGACAATGGCCTCTCACTTCTCTAATATATAATATATAAGCTTTTCTAACCCTTTAATATTGCTATGAAAGCAATATAAGCTCTTCAGGAGAGGAGGGGATAGTATGAAAATTCGTAAGGTTAAAAGATGCGGAAAGGGACTTTGTAAATGCAAGAACTCCTGTTAACAGACCTTCCCATTCATTAGAACCAGATTTGTAAGCCTCAAATCTGGTTCTTTTTTGAAAAAGGACCAGATGCGTCTTAAGACATCCCAGACCACGGAACTGATTTGCCGCCCTTATTGCTCCTATTACAAACCAGGGCAAAAAGAGGACATGGCATGTCGGGGGTTCGAGCTACTTCGATCATTTATAAAAGAACATCCTGAATGCATATCCCATTTTCCTGATGTCCGCACCGATCCCTTTAAAGACACATATCATGGCCTCCTCCACGCTACCCTTTGCCAACGCTGCGATTTTTTGATTGACGGATGCGACTTTACGGATCCCGAATATTCTCATGACGCCT
>JBDRFJ010000242.1:0-76902 GCA_043818915.1 Pseudomonadota bacterium
CGAGCGGCTCAGCAGCGCGATTACAACAGATTGTATCCAGTACAATCCCGGACAAACTGCAACGCTGACCGGGGTAATCACAAGCCTGAGCGGTAATTTTATTTTTGAGAACCTTACGGCGCAGATACATATCAAAGACCCTGGAGGGGCGATTATCGCAACCGAGACACGGGCGATATTGAGTCTGATGCCCGGGGCGTCTTTTACCTTCACCACGGTCTGGAACACCTCCGCACATCCAAAGGGTACATACAACGGAACCCTTGAGGTGCTATCAGATCAAACCGTGGTAAGCAGCTCAACAACCAACTTTGAGATCGTAGGGTCATCCAACACAGGAGGAGGGCTCATCGGCACCCTCACAGCAACGCCAAGTCCTGTGTATCAGGGAAGAGACGAGACCCTCGTTTACACCATTACGAACAAAGGTAATGAGGCTATGAGCGGTCTTACGGTCAGCGTAATCATCGCTGATTCCGACACCGGAGAGGCAAAACAGACCTTTGCGGCAGGAGCCGACATCCCCATAAACACGACCGTAACAACAAACATGACCGCATCAACGACAAATCTCCCTCCGAAGATATACCTGGTCATTGTTCAGGTTACGTCTGACACGCTTACACAGCCGAAGACCTTATCAAGCGCCACCTTTGAGGTGCTCCCTTCACTTGAAGTGACCAAGACCATAGCCGACCACACCAATCTCCTGGTGTGGGTGAATGACAATTGTCCTTCGAAATGCGAACAGTATCGCGAGAGACACTGTGAACACGGCGAGACTGCTTCGGGAGAAGGAGGCGGTGACCATTGCCACCATGATAAGGGTCACGTCGACCATGATTGTGATCACCATGGTGAGTGTGAGGACGATGACCACCGTGACGACCCGTGCAGTGGTAAGGATGGCCATTGGGAAGATGATTGCGATGGTGAGGGTGACCGCGACGACGATGGGTGCGACGGCAGGGAAGAATGCCACGACAAACAATGCATTCGTGTTGATCTCCTTAAGAGCATACTCGATGAAGCAGTCACAAGCTACTACATTGTCTATGACCGGAAAGAGTTTGAGAAAGAGCTGCGGAACCCGTATTACACCGATATCCTGATCCTTGGTGACCACAAATCGTTGGAAGATCATTATGATGAAGAGCTCAGAGAAAAGGTCTACTCAGGCACAGGGCTGATCTCTTCTCTCTGGCTGCGGCATGGTCATGGTAAAGATGATGACGACAAGAGCGATGACTGGAAAGGCTCTACGCTGTTTGGCGTGAGGTACAAAGGGAAGCTCTCAAATAAGTACCCCGTGGTCCAGACCGTAGAAAGTCCGATCAGTGCAGAGGGCGCCATTGCAGCAACAGGCAAGGCCCGCAGGGTCGAGACAGCGGATGACACCACCATCGCCGCGACCATAGGGGGTAAACATGGCGATGCATATCCGGCCATCATCCTGAACGACTATGGCGTGGGCAAGACCATCTACTGCGCCTTTGATCTCGGCCTGAGCTTAAACGACGACACATACGAGCAGATTGCCGCATTGATCAAAGACTCCATCGCATACGTGCATCGAAGCGAGGCAACCACGGTCTATGCTCCGTACCGGTTTATCCCGGTGGAGCTTACCGTAAAGAGCTTGGGCGGGAGCCTTGACGTACAGATCACCGAGACCTTCCCGGAGCGCCTCGATCTTTATTGTCCGATACTTGGAGAATGGATCACCGAGAGTCCCTGGACCATCACCATGCACCTTGAACCCGATGAGACCGGAACAATTGCGTTCTATGCTCTTGCACCCGACATGCCGGAAACCTACACCCTTGAGACAGAGATCGGGTTCTTGACTGGTGAGACCTACACGTTCTTTGAGAATGTGAGTCTTGACGTTGAGGTTGGCACAGATACCGCAACCCGCATGGAGGATGTCATTGCTGAACTGAGCGCGCTTTCGATTGCACACAAAGAAGAGTCCAAGGTCAAGAAGGTGATTAAACACCTCGAAAAGGTACAGGAACGGACCATTACGACCAAAAAGGATATTAAGAAAAACATCCACGATATCTTAAAGGCAATAAAATACCTGTTCGACATCAAGAGCGTTGACATTGCCGATATCAGACTGATGCTCGATACCCTTATGCGCATTGAGCAAGGAAGATACTATTTCTTTGTGCCGCCCGAGTAGTGGCCAAACAGTACTACAGTATCAACATTGACGATTCTGATGACAATAGGATAATCGAGCGGCTTGTTCACAGAGTGAGAATCAGGGTAAACAAGCGATCGTACGAATGGAGGCGAAGATGCTCCGAGCGGGCCGTTATTCTTGGTGTATCCGATAGGCTTGTAGAAAAGTGGTGGCGGGATGGAATAATAACCAACAAAAGATCTGTGGCAAAGATTGCGCCGTCAATGACCCCGACCTTAACCAGATATTTCAAAATTTTTGGGACAAACTTTCTATGAAAGTAAGCTGATGGTATCCCGGCGGTACCCCCCGAAAAAATTAAGCACTTGATTATATTGAAAATAGTATGTGGATACGTGGGTTCGACTCCCGCCGCCTCCACCATTCCAACACTAAAAAAACTACTCCCTTTTATGATCAAACTCTGTTTCAGCATCCCACTCTCCTGGGAAGAACCCTTGTTTGAATTCTGTGAAACTGTTCTTAACACAACTCCGTTCTCAGAAGATATGGGAAAGGGGCTCTGCTTGAACCTTCTCTTTGAAAGCGAGGAGGAAAAAAAGAGCGCGCTTCCTAAGCTACAATCTTTTTGGGATACCTTGAACACCTTGTGGGAGACCAATCATCCTTTTTGTCCCGAACTCACTGTAATCGATGCGGACTGGAGCACCAAGTGGCAAAAATTCTATAAAACAATCCACGTCACGCCGAACCTTACCATTAAACCGGAATGGGAAGAATACCGTACAAGAAACTCTCAAGAGGTTGTGCTGGTTATCCGTCCTAAGAACGCCTTTGGCACCGGAACGAGTGAGACCACCCAGATTGCACTAAGGATGTTGGAGCGTGTTGTTTATCCTGGATGTCGGGTGCTGGACATAGGGACCGGAAGCGGCATACTTGCCATGGCCGCGGAAAAATTCGGCGCAGGTCATGTTGATGCCATTGATAATGACCCTGATGTTTTTGAAAATATCAAGGAACACTTGACTCTTAACACCTGTTCTAAAATCAATCCTATTCATACGGAATTCCAACAATTCTCTCCCGAAAAACAGTATGATGTAATGGTAAGTAATCTTATCCTCTCTCAGATAAAACATCTAATTCCCCGTGTTACCGGCATCCTCTCTCCCGAAGGTCGCTGGATCGTATCCGGAATACTGGCCGAACAGGAAGAACTCTTTTTCAAAATAGCAGCTCAACACGGTTTTTCAAAGGTCGACTGGGAACAATCGGGAGAATGGGCAGGGGGAATACTAAGAAAGTAATATCGAAATTCGAATTTAACAGCGTGGAAAGTTGAGGAAATTATTTTATTGTCAATGCTAAGTTATTAGCAACTTAGTAAGAGCTCAGTCCACCAGTTGAGAAACCGGGACAATCTCTACGTCCTTTTTTAAATTGGAAAGCTCTGCCTTTAAAATACGATATGTCAATCTGTGCGGATGGATAATTCCGATAGCAGATCCCCTTGACCGCGCAATACTTGCCAATTGTTTTATCTGCGCCCGTATAAAACTTTCGTCCTCAAAGTGATCCAAAAAGACTTGCCGTTCGGCGAATTTCAGTTTTATCTCCCCTGCAACCTGTCTGGCACAGGTGCGCGTCGTGGTTCGACTGTCTACAAAGAAAAGATCTCTCTCCTTCAATTGCTCAAATACACTTTTCATTCGGCCCCGGTCTGCTGTGAATTTAGACCCCATATGATTGTTCACTCCTACGATATATGGGATGTCATCCAGATCCGCTTCGAGCTGAGCAAGGAGTGCTTCCGTATTCATGGAGGTGAGCAGGACTCCTTCTCCCGGATTGACCTTAGGGTATTCCAGGGGCTCCATTGGAAGGTGAAGCATAACATCACGGCCTTTTTTATGGGCAATAGCCGCGATCTTTTTTTTGTACGGGCTGAAGGGAAAGATGGAAACAGTAATTGACGCGTCAAGCGATAGGAAATCAAGGGCCAATCGTTTGTCATATCCTACGTCATCAAGAATAATAGATACTTTTGGAAGTTCTTTGAGGACAGGGGGCGGCGGGACCCTTTTCAATTCCTTTAAAAAGAGAAGGCGATGGGTTGGATGCTGGTCAAGACTGACGTGGAGAACTACAGGATAACGGCCATCTGACGCAATCTGATAGGTAGCGCCGGGGACCTGCTTGGAAAGGTACCGGTCAAGTATTGTCTTTATGTCCGCTTTAGACGGAAATTTCGGAGGCCGAATCTCTAATACGGCAAAGTTCCAATGCAGGTCTTTTGAATACTTACGATAAACGGACTGGAACTCTACATCGTCCACGGACACGCCAAGCTCTAACAGGCCGGCATATATCGCCCGATCAAGATATTGTAAACGAACCTCGAAATTTTTAGATGGATATATTTCAAATAGTGGGGACTTGTAAGGCGATCCGTTTCCCTCAAGAAGGTCCCTTGCAAAAAAATATACGCCGGCTGCCACGCATACGCCAAGCGCGAAAAAAAGAATTGTCCGGAACGATTTTTTTTTACTGGCTTTCCTGCGCGCGGTTTTAGATACTTGTTTTTTTATAAAAGACCCCTATTTACCTGTTGCTTGTTGAGACATCTTTGAAAAAATATCCCAACTGGTCAGTATCTGTAAAGCTTCCATTACTTGATTGTCCTTTGCCAACAATGTCTCCGCGGCCTTTGTATCCTTATCGTTATCATCAGAAACCGTATCTGATTCAGGGGTCTCAATATCGTTATCGCTTTCAATATGGTTCTTCAGATCCTTCTCCTTTATATGTTTTTCCTCTTTTTCTCCTGAAATCTCTCTGACTTTTACTTCAATGTCAGGAATAATACCTCGAGCCTGTATCGAATTTCCGCTGGGAGTATAGTAGCGAGCAATTGTCAATTTAAGGCCGGACCCGTCTCTCATCGGCTCTATAGCCTGGACCGAACCTTTCCCAAAAGACGATGTCCCTAATATAAGCGCCCGCCCATGATCTTGCAGCGCGCCTGCTACAATTTCAGCAGCGCTGGCGCTTCCGCCATTAATAAGGACAATGATGGGGTAAGTCCTTTTTTCTTTGTCGGGATGGGCCGTATAGGTCTTATTGTGAGCCTTAATCCGTCCCTTAATGGATACAATGGTACCATCTTCCAAAAAGAGATCCGCGACTTTTATTGCCTGATCTAAAAGTCCTCCAGGGTTGTGGCGTAAATCCAAAACCAGACCCCGCATAGGGACCTTCTCTGATTCAAGTTTACTTAGAGCCTTTTCCAAATCTTCTGTGGTCTTGTCCCTGAAGTTTGTAATGCGAATATATCCATAGCCATCCTTTAGAGAAAAAGACCGAACACTTTTAAGGGGGATAATATCGCGTGTGATGCTGAAATCCTTTGGTTTTTCAAGACCTTCCCGAATAATCGTGATGGTCACTTTAGTCCCCTTCGGCCCACGCATTTTTTTGACCGCCTCTTCAAGGGCCATGTCCTTTGTGTTTGCACCGTCTACCTTGATGATCTTATCTCCCGCTTCAATCCCAGCGCCAAAAGCAGGGGTTCCTTCTATAGGCGAAATTACCGTGATTACCCCCTCCACCTTGGTAATTACGATGCCGAGCCCTCCAAATTCTCCATGTGTATCGATTTGAAGCTCTTTATAGTCATCCGGCAGGAGATAAGAAGAATGGGGATCAAGGGAACCAAGCATCCCCTTAATTGCTCCTCTAATCAGTTCTTTCGAATCTACAGTATCAACATAGTTTTTCTCCACTATATCCAACACGTCTGTAAATATCTTTAATTCCTCATAGGTTTCATCCGTGCCGGCTACCAGTCTTTTATGAAAACCGCCTCCTATTATAAGAAATAGCGCGGAAAAGATCAGGACAGACCATAGAACCGTCCTTTTTTGTCTTGACTTGGCCATACAACCTCCCTTGTTCGCGGTAATCCGCAATTTAGAATAAAGCTTAATCAATCCACAGATTACGCAGATTTCAAAAAGACCCCAAAACATTGAAATGAAAATTTGCGAAAAGCCGACTTCGCCATAGTAGCTTTGGCTACGACGGCTGAATCTGTGAAATCTGCGGATATAATTTCCTACACAAGAAAAAATTTGTGCTGTGTGCTGCAAGCATAATCTTATTGTATCATTTTAAAACAAGAGAGCAACTCTCTTATTCCTAAGTTGAGCGATTTTTGAGGAAGAGATGTGCCAATATCTCTTCCTCAAAAATCGCTTAATTTAGGTTATTATCTTTTTAGCCCCTCTTGCGCTCCTTGGTCTTCTTTGAACTCTTCAGCCACGCTACAGGATCTGTTGGTTTGCCATGATGGCGAATTTCAAAATACAGTCCGGTGCCTTTAAGCGATCCGGTGTCCCCGACTACGCCAATGGTTTCGCCGCCTTTGACACGGTCTCCCACTTTCTTGGAAAGACTCAAAGCATGAGCCGACAGGGTATAATACCCCTCGCCGTGATCAATAATAATGATATTGCCGTATCCCTTGAACCACCCTGCGTATATTACCGTACCGTCGTAAACCGCGCCAATGGCCGTTCCTTCCTTTGCCTTGATGTCGATCCCGTTTTGAAAATGATATATATTAAATGTCGGGTGCTTGTATTTGCCAAAAGAAGTTACGATGGAACCTTCTACCGGTAGTGGGAGGCGCCCCTTTTGAGCTGAAAATAAGGGCATCCTCTTTGTTGTTTTTTTGGTTTCTTTTTTTGCGTCTTTTTCAAGTTGTTTTATAGTATCATCGAGTCGGCGGGAAACTTCTATCAGCTCCTCAAGCGCTGCATGGGCTGATTCCTTTTTGTTGTGAACATTGGCAAGAAGTTCAGTCCGTTTTGTTTTTTCGGCCGCAATTGTGCGCTGCTCTTTTAAGATTTTTACCTTAATTTTTTTAATGTCTTGATGCCGATTCTCAAGAGATTCCGTCAATGAACTTAATTCTTCTTTCTTTTTCTGGAAATCATTCCATACTTGAACATCATAAGACAAAATGGTTTCAATTGCGTGATAACGCTGCCAAAGTTCAGCAAAAGATTGCGCGGAAAACAGAATGGGGACGATCCCCAATCGGCCAAGTTTGTAGTAAGCAATCAGTCGTTTTGCCGTATGTTCCTCTAAAATTTCAAGTTCTTTTGTGTGCAGGGCTCTATCTTGTTCGATCTTTGTCATCTGTGTTTGGATATACGATTCTTCGGAAAGAAGGTTTTTGAGGCGACGCTTCGCCTGTTCAATAGTTCGGTCAAGACTGTCCAGTTCTGAGAGTAACTTCCGTTCCTGTCGAGTAAAGGTTTTTATTTCGTCCTTTTTTTTTCTTATCTTTTGTTGAACACTTTTTGCTTTGCCACGTTTTTTTTGTATATTTTCACTTAGGTCATAATGTTCACTTTCTGGGAAGGCAGGTTGCACATACGACAAGCTTGCCAACAGACACATAAGAAAGCTCAGGATAAGACTTTTAAAAATTTTTTTAATGATAAACAACTTCCTAACCATCCTGCTAACATTCCCAAAACAATAACCAATGCCATCATGTCCACAGATAAGAACCTAACACGAAAATATGCAAGAGATAAATCCGTAATACTTACCCTGGAAACAAAACCCGAAAAGAGCATGTACAAAATGCCCAGGCTGATCAATCCTCCCAGCAGCCCGTGCAGAAGGCCTTGTATATAAAAAGGTATCTTTATAAAAAGTTTTGTCGCCCCTACCAGCTGCATAATTTCCAGCTCTTCCCGTTTGGCATAAAGCGTTAATTTAATAGTATTTGAAATGATAAAAATTGCGATAAACAGCAAAAGGCCTCCTATTATAAAACCCACCATTTTAAACAGATTAAGGAAGGCTAAGAATCGACCCAACCACGCCTGTCCATACTGAGCATCAGTAATGTCTTTTAGTTCTTTAATCTGGTTAACCAGTCCTTCGATAGCTTTTTGATCATAAAAAAATGGATTCAGGGTAACTTCGAACGAGGCCGGGAGAGGGTTTTCCCGCAATCCATCCAGCACCCCTACCTGGTGCTCCAACTGAGCTCTCAAACGGAGAAGCGCTTCATCCGGAGGCACAAAGATTACTTCGTTTACTCCGTAGAAACCCTTGAGCCGTTTCTGCACAAGATCTATCCGTTCCTGATCCGCCCCTCTTGTTAAGTAGGCTACAATCCGTATATCTTCTTGCCATGAACCGACCAGATTATTCACATTTGCAAAAATAATGATAAAAGTGGCCAGTATCAATAATACCAGCCCAATTGTCCCCACTGTTATCACATGCAAAAATTTATTGTTCCTGATATCTTGCAGCGCTCTTCTGAAAAAAATCGATATATGCAACTCCCAATATCTCCACGCATGTCAACGTCATTGGCTTAAATCCGAAACGAAGATCAACGTCACTCTGTACCTTCAAATTACAATTCCTAAATTCAGAATATTCTATACTATCCGCCCTTTATCCAAAAAGATTGCCCTATCGTTAGGCTTTGAGATAGGTCTCTTGTCGTGCGTTGCAACAATTACGGTAGTGCCTCGCGTATGCAGTTGTCTTAGTAAGTTCAATACAATTCGAGAAGAATTGGCATCCAAATTTCCCGTGGGTTCGTCCGCAAGGAGGATCATAGGGTCGTTCACTACGGCCCTCGCAATAGCAATGCGCTGCTGCTCTCCTCCAGAAAGATAGAGAGGGTAGGAATTTATTCTATTTTCCAGTCCTACCATCCGTAGAACGTGCGAGACCTTTTTGCGAATATACTTCTTATCATGACCAGCCACTTCAAGGGGGAGGGCTATGTTCTGAAATACTGTTTGTGTATTGATAAGCTTGAAATCTTGAAATACAACACCTATCTTCCGTCTTAAGTAAGGGAGTCTTTTACTGTTTATTCGCTGGAGATTAGCGCCGTCTATGAGAACTTGACCTTTTGTTGCCCTCTCACCCAAATAGAGAAGTTTTAGAAGTGTGGTCTTCCCCGCCCCGCTCGGCCCATTTATAAAGACAAAATCACCCTTTTTAATATGCAGGCTAATATCGTCCAGAGCATTGCGCGCCCCATAGCTTTTGCAAACATGAAATGTGCGTATCATCCTCTCTTCTCTAAGACTTCAAGCACAGCTCGTTCTATATCACCGGGCATCAATCCGAAACATTCTAATAGCTCGTTCGGTTTTCCAGATATCCCGAAACGGTCCGGGACGCCTATACGCTTAACAGGAACATGGCACTCTTCCGAGACCACTTCAGCCACGGCGCTCCCCAAGCCCCCAATTATGGAATGCTCTTCTGCCGTGACAATGCCTCCAGTCTCCTGCGCGGCTTTAATTAAAAGTGCTGAGTCAACGGGTTTGATAGTCGACATGTTGATAATTCGCGGACGGATCCCACGTTGCGCGAGGAGATCTCCGGCCGCAAGCGCTTGACTCACCATAAAGCCGCAAGCCACAATGGTTGCGTCCGTTCCTTCACGAATGACATCCCCTTTGCCTATGGTGAACATATAGGCATCATCGTAAAGAACCGGAAAGTCTATACGAGAACTTCGGACATAAACAGGCCCTTTATGGGCAACCACCGTTTCCAGCGCCTTGCGCATTTCAGTGGAATCAGCAGGGACAATCACTGTCATGTTAGGCAAAACGCGCATCAAGGCGATATCTTCAATTGATTGGTGCGAGCCGCCGTCTTCTCCAACAGTAATCCCACCATGGCTTGCCACTATCTTAACATTCACCTTGCTGTAGGCAATAGACTGTCTTATAGGCTCCCATGCCCGACCTGTTGCAAATATGGCAAAGGTACTGGCAAACGGGATTTTGCCGGCCACTGCAAGACCGGCCGCGGTACCCATCATGTCCTGTTCAGAGACCCCCATATTAAAAAAACGGTCTGGGAACTTTTTGGCAAAGACCTTAGTCTTGGTAGATCCGGAAAGGTCGGCATCCAATACTACAATATCTTTGTATTTTTCTCCAAGGAGGGCCAAAGTCTCTCCATATTGTCCCCGCACACTCTTTTTCTCTGTCAATGTATGTCTCCCTTTTATAATTTTTTGTGTCCGAGCTCTTTCAGCGCCTGCTCCAACTCCTGATCGTTTGGGGCAAGCCCATGGTATTTCACCTTATTTTCAAATATTGAAACACCTTTTCCTTTAACGGTCTTGGCAATGATAATCGTCGGCTTTCCCTTAACCTCTTTAGCGGTTTTAAATGCATCCAGGATCTGATCAAACCGATGCCCATCAATGTTGATTACGTGCCAGCCAAACGCCTTCCATTTGTCGGCGAGCGGTTCTATATTCATAACTTCTTCAACAGCACCGTCAATCTGGAGACCGTTACGATCAAGAATAGCACACAAATTGTCTATTTTGTAATGTGCGGCAGTCATGGCCGCCTCCCAGATCATGCCCTCCTGGACCTCTCCATCCCCCATCAGGACATATACCCTGGCATGATTTTTGTTCAGACGTAGCCCCAGGGCCATGCCGTTGGCTATGGAAAGACCCTGGCCCAGGGAACCGGTTGAGATCTCCACGCCGGGAGTTGACTTGGAGTCAGGATGTCCTTGAAGCATGCAGTTCATCTTTCTCAAGCGGCATAATTCATCGGCATGGATGTACCCAAAACGGCACAGCACCGCGTAATAAAGAGGCGCGGCATGCCCTTTGGAAAGAACAAATCGATCTCGGTCCTCCCAGTCCGGCTCTTCTGATCGATGACGAAGTTCTGTAAAAAAAAGCGTTGTTAAAAGGTCTGTGGCGGACAGAGACCCACCGGTATGACCCGAACCGGATTGATGAAGCATCTTGAGTATCTCAATTCGAATCTGTCTCGCCTCTTCAGGTAGACGTTGAAGCGCCTCTTCACGACTGCACTGCATAGAGACACATGTCTTTGAATCGTTTGAATCAGCCAAGTTACGTAAATCCTCCTATTTCTATTTTATTCTTCCAATAAAAAATATTACATTTCAATCACGTATTGCAAGCCCTTACCTTATAATCTCAACACCCATGGCCCTATACAGCTTAGCCTTTGCAATATTATAAGCACTTAATGCATTGTAATAATTTGTTTCCGTCTCGGAAAGAAGGGTCCTGGCATCAAGCACCTCTGTAGATGTGACCACCTGTTCCTTGTATCGCTCTTCGTTCATTCTCAAGTTTTCCTGTGCCTGCTCAATCGCCTTCTTTACCGTAAAGATGGCTTTCCCCGAGTCTCTGAGTCTGAGATACGCTCTCTTAACTTCGAGCCGGATGTCATCTTCCACCTGTTTTCTTTGCTCTTTGGCCTGGGCTAAAAAACACAATTGTTCCTTAACGCCGTGTCGAGTCTTGCCCCACTCCCAAAAAGTCCAGGTCGCCGATAGCATAACATTCCAGGAATCAGGATCAATAATACCCTCCCCTCCCCGCACGTCCGGGTCGTCGCCGAGTTTATTATAACTTCCCTGGAAGTTGACTTCAGGCATATAGTCCTTCCGAACAATTTGAACATTCCTTTCCCCAATCTCTACCTGCAAATCCGCCACCCTTAATTCTCTCCGACTCTGTTTGGCGGTTTCCCAGCACGACTCATAGTCTTGCGTGATAGGTTCATAGGTCAGGATATCTTCCAAAACCACCGGCGCATCAATAGGACGACGAAGAAGGGTATTAAATTCAGCGCTAACTTCCTGAAGTCTATTTTCCGCCACTACCAACTCCTGTTTCGCGTTGGCCAGCTCGACTTCGGCTTCAAGTAGATCGTTTTTCGGTGTCATACCAACATCGTAAAAATTTCTGGCAACCTCTGCATGGGCGGTAAGCCGTGTAACCGCATCTTCTGCCACACGCAACAGCCGCTCTGCCCGTAGTACTCCAAAATATGCCTCCTTGGCCCGCAATATTATATCCTGTCTGGTCTGTTCCAGTTCGAACCGGGAGATATCGAGCTCCAAGCCGGCCACCCGATATTTTGTAATCAGATCAAACCCCCTAAAAATAGGCTGATTAACAGTCGCGGAAAATTCATAAATATCCTGTGGGCTGAGGACCAAGCTCCCCACCGACCTCTCACTATCCTGTCTGGTATATGAATAGCCGGAACTGAATGTCGGCAAAAATTCCGTAAATTGCCCGTCTTCCCTTTCCTTGGAAGCCACAACCCCTTGCAGGGCAGACTGTATAGCAGTACTCTTTTCAAGGGCTCTACGTATACTCGATTCAAGGGTAAACATTGCTGTAGAGTCTTCCGCATCAGCAGGACACACAAGACAAAAGAGTATTACAAGGAGGGGTATGAAATCTATCCATGATGCGAAAGGGATCTTTTTAACACAGCCTGCCATTGACGGCATTTTCATGTCTACCCCCAGACGAAATATGACGACATAAAATTATCAATTGACCTACAGCGGTAAAATTGTTATTCTGCTGTCACGAGCATGAGGAGGGCCTAACCGGTTTTTCTCGCTCAAGGCCTTCGCTGAATCCTTTTAAAAGGGCTTCTTCCAGTTCGGCGAAGGCTTTTTTTATGGTGACTTTAAAAACTGACGGTATAGGAGGCTGTCCGAGAATTATGTCCGTAACGAAAAAGTGTGAGAACGAGACAAAATTTTCGCAAATTTGAGGAGAATAGCAGGCCTATTTGACGAAAAATTGCGGGAATTTGGGCCGTTTCTCACTCTTTTGCAGTAGGATCAGAATTCTCGGACAGCCTCCTAGAGCCAAATAAACTTAATAAATACTATAAAAATATCTACATGGCAACCAAATAAGGTAATGAGAAATCTAAATTAATGATACAAGCAGGTATAAACATGACAATGAAAGAGCGACTCAAAAGGCTCCTTTTTGAAAAATCTTTTATGTACAGCGAAGAACCGACTTTCAACCTGGTTTCCGGCAAAAAAAGTAACTTCTACTTTAACTGTAAACCGACCACATTGGATCCTGAAGGCATGTATCTGATCGGTCATCTTGTCTTTGAGAATATACAGGACCTGAAACCGGATGGAATCGGAGGTCTTACTTTTGGCGCTGACCCTATTGCGATGGCAACAGCGTTTACGTCACAGATAAAAGGGATGCCGATAAAGGCATTTTCAGTCCGCAAAGAACAAAAGGATCACGGAATTGTAAGATGGATCGAAGGTGATCTAAAGCCAGGTGAAAGGGTGGTCATCGTAGATGATGTGGCCACCACTGGCGGGTCCACCATTAAGGCCATTGAACGGGCTCGTGCCGAGGGGATGGAAGTAATTAAGGCGGTAGTACTTATCGACCGACAGGAAGGCGGCCTGGATCGTGTTAAAGAGCATATTTCCCCCGCCATCGGCGGGGTTGAAGCGATCGTTACACGTGATGACATGATGGCTCTTTATTATAATGATAAAGGAAAAGAGGTATGAAAGACGAAAAGGGGATATATTATTATCCCGAACTTCAGGAGAAAAACCTGAGAATGTATGTTAGAAAAAACGGAAATGACATTGAATTTCGTATGTGGGACAGCAAGAACCCGGAAGTATGGAAAAATCATATCTGGCTGGATATGGCAAGCCTCAAAAAAGCCGCGGATATATATTCCAGTCATCCTAACTATAAAGGGAGAAGCCCGCTCCACCTCTATGATCTGCAGATTGCACAGCAACTTATAAGAGAAGAAGAGACTATGTCCAAGGACTCGTAGGCATATAATAAGTCGCGCAAGCAGTATCGGATTCCCACGAAGTGACCCGTGTCACCCGTAGCGTTGAGCTGTTTAATTCAGAGGAGAGTCGCTCTGCTATGTATTGAGCAATGTTTTCGGAAGAAGGATTACAATCTTTAAACGGCTCTAAATCGTTTAAGAATCTGTGGTCGAACTTTTTAATAATCGCGCCTGTCTTTTCTTTGATAACCGCAAAATCTACTACCATGCCGGCTTTATTTAACACATCAGAGGCTACATATACTTCGATCTTCCAATTATGACCGTGCAGGTTTTCACAGGGGCCGTTAAAATCTCTGAGCTGATGCGCTGCCGCGAAATGGGTTATGATTTTCAATTCATACATAGAGATTACTCCGATTTTCCATACTTACCGAACGTCTTAACCAATTAGTCAAATGTTGCGAGTTACGAGTTTGACTTCCATGCCAGCTTTGCATCTTGAACGAACCTGTTTATTGTGTTTGCTAATTGATCATAATTTTAGACCCTTGAACACGCAACTCGCAACCATCAACTTCATTATAGAACAAAATTATATTTCTTAATCTTAGCTCGAAGTGTCTTTCTGTCAATTCCAAGAGATTCTGCCGTCTTGGTTATATTTCCGTTAAAGCGTTCCAACATTTTGCCTATATGCTGACGTTCGGCATCCTCCAGTGTGGTCGTCTCCGGATCAGACACGCCGGAAAACGTGGTATTTGAATATATAAGATCTTGGAAGGTGATGGTTTCTCCTCGGGCAAATATGACGAGTCTTTCTATCATATTTTCAAGTTCGCGCACATTTCCAGGCCATGAGTAATTCTCCATAGCAGCAAGGGCCTCTTGGGAAATACCGTAAATGGTCTTTCCTTGTTTGGCGCTATAACTATCCAAAAAATGATCAATAAGAAGCGGAATATCGACCTTGCGATCACGCAGTGGAGGAAGATGAATCGAAACCACGTTTAACCGAAAAAAGAGGTCTTCCCTGAATAATCCCTTGCGGATTGTTTTATTAAGGTCTTTGTTGGTAGCGGCAACAATACGGGTATCTACCCTAACCACTCTATGACTCCCGACCTTGGAGATAGCTTTTTCCTCCACTACCTTTAATAGCTTTGCCTGGATGTCCAGGTTTATATTGGCTATTTCATCAAAGAAGATGGTCCCTCCGTTTGCCATTTCAAATTTGCCGTACTGGGTGGTATCGGCCCCGGTAAACGCCCCTTTAATATGGCCAAACAGCTCGCTTTCAAATAGTGTGCTGACAAGAGAACCGCAGTCCACAACAACAAAGGGATGGCCCTGACGAGGACTCATGGCATGAAGTTTACGAGCTACCAACCCTTTTCCGGTACCGCTTTCCCCCTGAATTAGAACGGTGCTGTCCGTGGGCGCCACCATTTTGACCATCTCTTTCACCTTGGCCATGGCAGGGCTTTGGCTGATGAGCTCTTCTTTCTTCTCTTTTTCTTTTAATGTCTGCTTCAGGATGACATTTTCGATATTGAGCTGACGATTCTTAAAGGCACGTTCTACAGTTCGACGCACTTCATTCGGCGTAAACGGTTTGGTCAAAACGTCAAATGCCCCGGATTTGATCGCCTGCACCGCTGTCTGGATAGAGCCATGCCCGGTGATAATCACCACTTCCGCTTCCGGGTCCTGTGCTTTGAGCTGTTTCAGGATTTCAATACCGTGTTCGTTAGGAAGTTTGAGATCAAGGAGTATTACAGCAAAGGACCACTTGTCCAGGAGAGCGATCCCATCCTTGCCGCTCTTTGCCGACATTACGTCGTGACCCTTTCTCGTGAGTGCCTGATAACAAGCGTCTCTCATTGCGGCATCATCATCGATTACTAATATGTTGATTCTGGTTTCCAAGAGTCTCCGTCTCTTTTTTCTTGCGACCTCGGCAAGAAAATTGTGAAAGTGGTTCCCTTGCCTTCCACACTTTCCACCTTTATATCCCCACCGTGCAGCTTAATAATTCCATGACTTATGGAAAGGCCCAGCCCTGTCCCTTTTCCACGCTCTTTGGTAGTGAAAAAAGGTTCAAAAATACGGCTGAGGTGTTTGCTGGGTATTCCACAACCGGTGTCTGAGAACTGAACGAGAACGCCGTTTCTATCCGGATCAGGCCTGGTACGAAGGACCAATGTCCCCAAATTGTTCATGGCCTCACCTGCGTTTATGATAAAATTAACAAAGAGTTGTTCCAGCTTATTTTCATCCGCGGATATTTCTGGAAGATTTGGATCCAGCTCATGTATTATCTTGATGTTTTTCAAGAGAACATGGCGTTCCATAAAATGGACGGTGCTTTCAAGCACTCGATTAACCAGGGTATTTGTCAGTGACAAGGTCTCCTGGTGCGCAAAGTCAAGAAGCCCTTTTACTATAATCTTACACCGGTTAGCTAATTTGATAATTTTTATAATATTTTCTCTGTGTGGATGATCTTCCGGTATATCTTCAAGGAGAAGGTGGCTGTATATAAGGATTCCACCCAAGGGAGTATTTAATTCATGGGCGACCTCACTGGCCATCTTCCCTGTGGCCGCCAGGCGCTCTGATATAACCGATGCTTGATTCGGAGTATCAATCTTTGTATGTTTCTTATAAACAGATTTTTGCACGGCGATTTCCAACTACTTTAGTCTAGTAGTCAAGTGGTCAACAACTCGACCACTCGCGAACCTACGGAAGGGATAATGTCACAACATAACGACAAAAGTCAACCTCTTGTGTTCTCAGGCGCCCTTTCTGGATGGACACTACTCTACTTCTATTGATTCTATATATAATTCCCGTCCCCCTTCTATACGAACATTCCAGCCCTGGCACTTCGGACAGAGCATGACAGGGTCTTCTAATTCAAAATCCTCTTTACACTCCTCACAATACCCTTTTATAGCCAACACTTCTATATCCAACGTGACTCCTTTGAGCGGGGTATCTTCGGTAATGAGCTCAAAACAAAACGAAAGGGCTTCAGGTTGAATAGCGGTCAACTTGCCTACTTTTATTTTTACGCTGAGCACCTTTTCCAAGCAATGACGTGCGATTTCATCCTGAACAATAGCAAGCAGGCTTTCGGCAATAGAAAGTTCGTGCATAATAATCCTTTCATTATTGCGGAATCGTCAATTACGATGATTTCGCAATAAGACAATTTTATTGACTTATTAGCATGAATATGTTGATATAAACAACTTTTTAAGTATATGCTTTTAAAATAGCTATTTTACAATCTTGGTGAAATATTTATAATAATTTGACGTGCATGTCTATTATATTTATGAAGGTTACAACACGCTTATGCACGTATGTCTCTGGTAGCCAATCCAATTAAGAACAGAGACAAACTCGTGAGGGGGAAAAATGAAGAAAAAATTGCTTGGTACAGCTTTTTTTGCTGTGTTTCTATTATCCTGCTTGGGGATTTCTAACGGTTACGCTGCCAACAGTGACCATTGTGCGGTAAACATTGACATAAAACCCGACGCCATCAGTTTAAAGGAGAAAAAAGGACCTCGTATTACGTGCTTCGTAACCCTTCCTGAGTCGTGCAGGGGAGCAGCTATCAACCCGGAGTCCATTACCCTGGCCGACAAAATAGTCGCTGACTCGGTATCTACGTATCAAGATATTGCTATCGTAAAATTTAAGAGGGTTGATCTCATTGATTTCATAAAGGATAACGGCTGCAACGTGCCGTCTACACTGGCTCTTTCGCTTAAAGGTAATTTTACGGACGGCGAATCTTTTGCGGGAAGTGATACCGTTGAGCTTACCCCCCCGCCAAAAGTCTATACCTATACCCGCCCTGACAGACATTCACGGGGAAAGCTGTTCAAAAAGTAGCGTTCCTTTATATTGCAGGAATACTCCAAAAGTGTTAAATGACGCATAGAGTAGTTATTGAGCTTCTTGTGGCTTTTGTGCGCAGAAGACATGCTTTCTCCCTTCATAGTCCGACATATCTGCATGAATAACTGGAAATTTATCAATTCGCATAAATTGTATAAAGCCTATCCATCGCTTATAGGTAGACTTTTATTTTTTCTGCCTCGAAACGTGACAATTTTTGCCATATTAATTACAAAATTATATATGCATCGCCTGCTTTTGACAGCCGTCTAATGACCTAAATTTCTACTATCTACTTGATATTTAAGTTTTTTTCCTTAAATAATTTGGGTGGCACATGCCTTGCGGGTATTAGTATGAGCATTTGTTGTTATTTTGTGTCAAATGTAATTAAAGACACCTTACACTCTTAATCTAACCATAAGGAGGTCTCGTATGGGCGAAGACAAATTCTTTGAGGGGCTAAAGGAAGGGAATGTCTCACGAAGGGACTTCATGAAGTTCTGCGGCATGCTGGCCGCGGTGATGGGGTTGTCATCTTCCTTTATTCCCAAGATTGCCGAAGCGTTGGCTAGTCCAGGCAAACCACCTGTGGTATGGCTCCATTTCGCGGAATGTACCGGCTGTTCAGAGGCGTTTCTGCGATCCATGTATCCATGGGCTGACGAATTAGTCCTTG
Source organism: Pseudomonadota bacterium (assembly GCA_043818915.1). Taxonomy (GTDB): domain Bacteria; phylum Desulfobacterota; class Desulfobacteria; order Desulfobacterales. The sequence continues at coordinate 18,416 of JBDRFJ010000242.1, forward strand.
ATATCCTCTCTGTTGATTACCATGAAACCATAATGGCTGCGGCAGGGCATCAGGCAGAAGGTGCTCTTGAAGACGCAATAAATAAACAAAAGGGAAAATTTATCTGTGTAGTAGAAGGCGCTATTCCCACGAAGCAGGGAGGCGTCTTCGGCATGGGTGGAGGAAAGACGTTCCTGGAGACCGCTGACCACGTATGCAAAAAGGCCCTGGCGACCATCGCTATCGGCACTTGCTCATGTTACGGAGGAGTCCAGGCCGCAGCGCCGAACCCCACCGGAGCCAAGGGTGTTACCGACGCCATAGGCATCAAGACTATTAATATTCCCGGCTGCCCGCCCAATCCGATAAATTTTATCGGAACAGTAGTCAATTACCTTCTAATGGGAAAACTGCCGGCAACAGACAGATTGGGACGCCCTCTGTTTGCATACGGCAAAACAGTACATGACCAATGTCCAAGGCGGTCCCATTTTGAAGCAGGGGAGTTTGCCCCTTCATTTGATTCAGAAGAGGCCAAGAAGGGTTGGTGCCTGTATGATCTCGGATGCAAGGGACCAGAAACCTACAATAACTGTCCATTGATTAAATTCAATAGCGGTACAAGTTGGCCGGTAGAAGCCGGACACCCCTGTATCGGATGCAGTGAGCCGGGTTTTTGGGATTCAATGAGCCCGTTTTATGAGTCCCTGTAACGAGCCAACCCACGCAAGGAGGTAATACCATGTCGAAAAGAATCGTCATAGATCCTATCACCAGAATAGAGGGTCATCTTCGTATCGAAGTGGAAGTGGAAAACGGAAAGGTAAAAAATGCATGGAGTTCAGGCACCCTTTTTCGAGGTCTTGAAATTATCCTTCAGGGCCGGGACCCAAGAGATGCATGGCTTTTTACTCAGCGCGCCTGCGGTGTATGTACCTATGTGCACGGACTTTCTTCTGTCCGATGCGTGGAAGACGCCATTGGCATAGAAGTTCCGGACAATGCGCGACTTATAAGAAACCTGCTCATGGGCGCTCAATTTCTTCACGATCACGTCGTACACTTTTACCATCTTCACGCCTTGGACTGGGTGGACATTGTCAGTGCGCTTTCCGCCGATCCTAAAAAGACGGCAGCCTTAGCCAACAGCGTTGGCAATGCCCCTCGGTCCGGTGTAAACGATTTCAAGGCAGTGCAGGAAAAGGTTAAGAAGTTGGTAGACAGCGGCCAACTTGGGCCGTTTGCCAATGCCTACTGGGGACACCCGGCTTATAAGCTGCCACCCGAGGCAAACCTTATGGCCGTATCGCACTATCTCGACGCGCTCAGGCTTCAGGCAAAGGCAGCGCGCATGCACGCCATCTTTGGCGCAAAAAATCCCCATCTCCAGTCGCTTTCAGTCGGCGGAGTCACATGTGCACGCGACCTGAGTCCGGACAGAATAGCTGAATTCCTCTATCTACTCAAAGAGACCAAAGCTTTTGTGGATAATGTATATATCCCTGATCTCCTTGCAATCGCCTCGTTCTATAAAGATTGGGGCGGCATTGGGGGCACAACGAACTTTCTTGCATGGGGCGAATTCCCGCAAAGCGGCAAGGAGCCCGATTCTCTCATGTTCCCGCGTGGAGTAATCTTTAAAAGAGATTTAAAGGGCGTAGAGATGGCTGACCCACAAAAGGTCACGGAGCACATTAAGCACTCCTGGTATGAGGGTGATCTGTCAAGGAGACCTTCAGAAGGTGAGACACGGCCCCAATATGACAAGTTCGATTTGAAAAAGAACTATAGTTGGCTCAAGGCCCCACGCTATCAAAACGAACCCATGGAAGTCGGACCGCTGTCCAGAGTACTGGTGGCGTATGCAAAGGGCGACAAGGCGACCCAAAAGATTGTGGATGATACCCTGAAAACCCTAAACATACCGGTGACCGCACTCTTTTCCACCCTGGGCAGAACCGCGGCCCGCGCCCTTGAAACCAAGATTATAGGAGACGCCGTGGAAGGGTGGGTCATGCAGTTGGTCGAAAATCTTAAAAAGGGAGACAATAAGATTTATCACGATTTTGAGATGCCCGGAACGGGTATGGGAGTTGGTCTTAACGACGTACCCAGGGGGGCCCTGGGACACTGGATCAATATCAAGGACAAAAAGATCGGTAATTATCAATTAGTGGTGCCCTCTACCTGGAACCTGGGACCGCGTTGCGAACAAAATAAGCTGGGGCCAGTGGAGGAAGCATTGATCGGGACCCCCATAGCGGATCCCCAAAAGCCGCTTGAGGTGTTGCGAACGGTGCACTCTTTTGACCCGTGTATCGCCTGCGCAGTCCATATTATTGACCCCAACACCAATGAGATTTACAAGTTTAGAGTTATTTAACATCATCGGTTCATAACTCTCTACCATAAAAAAGCTGTGTCTCGACCCGCGGGATGCAGCTTTTTTATGCTGTTTATTTTTTCAATCGAGCGTTTTCTTTCAATTGAGGTTATAATAAAAAAACTCATGGAATCAAAACGGATTGTAATACTGGGAGTAGGCAACATCCTTCTTAAGGATGAAGGAGTGGGGGTGCGCGTCATAGAAAAATTAGGGGAACACTATTTTTTCCCGGACAACGTAGAGCTGGTGGACGGAGGAACGCTTGGGTTGCAACTCCTCGGGACTGTGGCCGAAGCGGATTATCTCATTGTCGTAGATGCGGTAAAAAACGGAAAGCTTCCGGGGACCCTGTACCGATTCGAAACAGAAGACATCCCCCACCGCGTGGCGTACAAGAATTCCTTGCATCAAGTCGATTTATTGGAATCACTAACCTTAAGTCAAGCCCTTGGAAACACGCCTGAAACCGTTATCCTTGGCGTAGAGCCGGAGGACATCTCACCGTGGGGAACGGAATTGACGCCGGCAGTCCAGGGAAAAGTTCCTGAATTGATGAAGTTAGTATTGAAGGAATTGGATAGATTAAATATAAAATATACATTGATGGAGGAAACCTAATGTGTCTGGCCATACCTGCAAAAGCAACCAAATCCATAAGCCTTTAATTGTTGGCTATGGAAACATCCTTCGTGGGGACGATGGAGTCGGTCCTTACGTTATGGATCTCCTGCGCGATCATGTTGGAAACAGGGCAAAACTCGTGACACTCCCTCAACTTGACATCTCATTAGCCCTGGATATCAAGGAGTCTGATTTAACTATCTTCGTTGATGCGCAAACCGGGATCTTTGATGATTTAGTACATATTGAGCGTCTTTATCCAGCCTCCTTGTCGTGTCCGTCTTTTTCATACACATCTCATCTTGTCTCGATACCCTTCCTCCTGGAATTAACGCAGAGGTGGTATAACGCCACGCCCGTCTGCTACTTGGTGACAGTCAAAGGAGTTGATTTCTCTTTGAGTGAGAAAATCTCTATGACGGCAAAGGAAGCGGCTCGGTTGGCTGTTCAAAAGATCCTCGAACTCCTCTGAAAAGTGGGAATATCAAACCAGCTTTAGCCATTCTGCCTTTATCTTATTCACCGTTGCCTGTCCCCAGAGGCCAACCACTTGAGGATCGCTGCAAATTGCATCAACACAGGCTTTATATTTTCCCTCATCACCGCTGGCCGAACGCATAGCTCCGAGTCCTTTGGTGATAAGGTTATTACCCAGCACCCCTCCAAAGGTTTCCAACAACTTAGGCTTTATCTTTGTCATAACAATGTTCACTGCGCTCATATTATATCCTCCTGTCCAGCAGGGTCCCGTCAGCAGCCAGCAAACTGATCTCCAAAGGCATCTGGCCGATGGCATGAGTGGCACAGGAAAGGCAGGGGTCATAACAACGAATAGCCATCTCTACACGATTCAAGATCCCCTCCTCGATCTTTTCACCCTTAATGAATTCCTTGGCAACCTCGTTGACGGACATATTCATAGCAGGATTGTTATGAACGGTGGCAACAATAAGGTTCGCCCGTGTAATTTTGCCGACATCATCTGCCCAGTAATGGTGAATCAAGGTCCCCCGGGGCGCCTCGATGCAACCGACACCTTCACCGGCCTGTCGCTGTACTGCAACTCTTACATCACGAGAGACGATCTCGTCATCTTCAAGCAATTCCTTTGCCCTCTCCGCGGCATAGAGGAGTTCGATCAATCGGGCAAGATGAAAGTACAGAGTTGCTTGTACAGGCTTGCCATTCCCCGCTTGCTTAAACTCCTTCAGTTCCGCGTTTGCCAATGGAGTAGAGATGCTGTCGGCTACATTTAGTCTGGCCAGCGGCGCCACCCGATATATCCCTTTGGGCCATCCATCCTTCTTATAGAAGGGGAATTTTAGGTATGACCAATCCTCGACATGCTCTCCGATATGGTCAAGGTAGTCCTTTGGATCAAACTCGGTTAGTGCGTTGCCGTCTTCATCGATGATCCTAAGTTTCCCGTCATAGAGATCCAAACTGCCATCTTTTACTAAACCCATATGTTTGGTCTGTATGGTAGCAAATGTAGGTACTATATCAGCATATTTCTCAAAGACGCTCTTACCAATAGATATGGCTACCTTGGCGAGCTCAATGGCCTCATCTATCTCTTTCAGCATTATAAACCTGTGTTCATGCGAAAGGGGCTTGCTCATCCCTCCTGGTATGGCCGTTACCGGATGGATGGCTCTGCCCCCTACCCGATCGACCATTGTCTGTCCGATTTTACGTAACTTGATCGCCTTTTTCCCCAGTTCCGGGTCAGCTTCGATTATCCCAATAACATTTCGTTTTGCCGGATCGGCATCAGGCCCTAATACAAAGTCAGAAGCGGCAAGGAAGAAGAAATGAAGCGCGTGGGAGTGTATCGTCTGGCCCATATGCATCAGCTCACGGAGCTTTTTTGCGGCCGGCGGGATGTCAATGCCGAGAAGGTCATCGCAGGCCTTGGCTGAGGCTAAGTGGTGACTTACGGGACATATTCCGCAGGCGCGCTCGGTGATTACCGGCATCTCCCAGAACATTCTTCCTTCGCAGAACTTTTCAAATCCCCGAAACTCAAGAACGTGGAATCGAGATTCAGCTACGTTTCCATCATCATCCAAATGGATGGTTACCTTGCCATGTCCCTCAATCTTGGTTATCGGCTCAATGGTAATCTTTTTGCCCATCTTAATCTACCTCCTTTTTGCTGGCCAAATGCGGATACAAGGAGACTGGTACGGAAAACCGGTAGCCTAGCCCGACGATATCATCCATAAACATCAATCCTCCCGCGGGGAGGAGCGAGGCAAGGGCGTTAACCAACTTTGCCCCCTGTTCCAATGCCCCTGGCGTTGGTCCCATACACCCTCGACAGGGCATATTACCCTTTAAGCACCTGGCGTCACACCCCTCACGTGTTGCCAGTCCCGCACACGCAATGCCCTGTTCTAAGAAGCACCTGTCAGGGTCTATGTGCTCCAGCTCGCAGACCGGCGAAACCGAATCGGTCAAAAATTCTAATTTGGGTATAAGCATATCCTTATGGTACCGGGGACATTCCTCGCAGAGGTTTCGAGATGACAAAACCGGCTCCCTTCCTTCTATCAGAGCGACCAGTGTATCCTTTATCATTGATGGGAGCGGTGGACAGCCAGGGATCATATAGTCGACCTTCACTACTTGATCCAGGGGTTTGACATAGTTCTCCAGGTCCGGGATTTCAGGATGGCCGGGGATCTTTCCATCAACGGTGCTTTCGGTCTCAACATAGGCGCGAGTCAACACATCCTTATTAGTAAAGAGATTCCTGAGGCCGGGTATACCGCCAAAACACGCACATGAACCAAAAGCAATAAGAATATCGCTCTGCTCTCTAAATTTCTTTAAGACCTTTACGTTATCCTCGTTGGCGACAGCGCCTTCCACAAGTGCAACCGTTACCTTGGGGGGTTCCTTTACATCGATCAGCGGCGGGCAAGTCTTCAAGTCAATAAGTTCGAGTACATCCAGAAGACCTTCATGCAAATCCAAAAACGAGATATGACAACCTGAACAGCTCTGAAGCCATGTAGTAGCAACTGACACTTTAGCCATTACACCTCACCTCCTATCTTCTTTAGATCTTCCACAAACTGATTAACCTCCTGGGCAAAAAGTTTCCCTTCGTGGGGCGAAATGTCAAGGAAACGGACCCGTTCACTATCAAGCCCTCTCGAACGGATTACATCTCGAAAGAGGTTCACCCGCCTGTCCATGTAGGTAGGCCCCACAATGTTGTGGCAATGACCCTCGCGACATCTGCCCAACAAGATGCCGTCAAACCCGAACCTGAATGCCTCCAGGATATATTGGGTGTCAACCCTGCCCGCGCATTCAACACCGAGGGGGAGGACAGATGCCGGATAGGAAAATCCGAGGGTTCCCGCCTTGTCGGCCGCAGGATAAGCACAACCATTGCAAAGGAACGCTAGGACCTTTGCCGAACCAAGCGGAGGACACTTTGAGTATATCTCAACCGCATTAATTAAATAGTCGTTCGGATAGGTGACCAGATCGCGGGCGCCGGTGGGACAGGCAGCCACGCAATTTCCACACCCCTTACATCTGCGAGGATCGATCACTGATACCTTTTTGAACATATCGAGGGTGCACGCGCTATAGGCACAGGTCTTAACACATGTGGAACAGGCGCCGCAGACCTGCTCATCAACTTCCGAGACCGTTACAGGATGCAAAATCTCATTTTTTTCAAGGAGAGTAGTAATGGCAACGACTGCCGATGTCGCCCCCTCCATCGCGTTCTTAAGATCAGCCTTCCCTTCATGCCTGGGAGTCAAGCATATCCCGTCGTCCGTGGTGTTTACGGACATGGTATGTGGGTTTCGAGACTTGAAATAGCCTTTGGCGTCGACGTCGATATGGAGTAAGGGATGTAGCGCTGTTGTCCATTTCAGGTCATCGCCTGTGGCGATAATTATCCCTCCTACAGTGAGATTCTCTTTCTCATCCCCTCTTTGGAGGGTCACCGTATAATCCCCGCACCAACCTGAAAGGTCGGCAACATCAGTGTCAAAATAGATGCGGGCATCCCGGCTTGTTTGGATAGCCGCCAGGGCGGGTTGAATATCTCCCATCCATTCAGCAGCAGTTCTCAACTCACCGACGTTGTCAATAAGTGTGACCTTATAGCCCTTATTGATAAGGTGATAGGCGGCAATTATTCCGCCTGCGGTCGTTCCGATCACCAAAACCGAACGGTGAGGCGATATCGATACCATCTCCAGAGGGTGAGATACCTTTATCTTCTCCAAGGCCACATCGACCATAGCCTTTGCCTTTTTGGTTGCCTTGCTCATCTCTTCTTTGTGTGGAAGGGCACACTGTTCTTTAAGGTTGGCATGGCTTATTAAGTTTGGGTTGATACCCATCTCTACCAGCCGGTTGATAAGTAAATCTCCACCCAGGGTGTTGATGAAATATTTTGGTGAGCAGGCAGCCAAAACAACCCCCTCCAATGAATTTACCCTGACCTGATTTACAATGTCCTCCACGGCATCCGGACGGTGGAGGTTATCGTAGACCCCCACCGCGGCCAGGTCCGTGTATTCCTTTGCTAAGGACTCAACATCGACCGATTCAAAGTCAATACATTCGGCCCGGCAGAAAAACAAACCGACTTTTTTCATATTACCCCCCTTCAATGGCGGTCACTGTTATTTTTTTGCCTCTTCAGCAGTTCTTAAATATAGTCACATTCTCTGGCTTAACTGGTGAAAATCCCCACAAAAGGCGGCACATTTCCCTTATTAAGTTTTAATAGATCTCCAAGCCGCGGAGAAGAAAAATAAATAATGTTGCCTGAACGCAGTTCTTGGTGTTAGAGAAAAGTCTTATAAGACCCGAAACCGTATAAAATAAAATTCGTCATTAGGTTCTTAAGATAACCGTCATTGGTTTTAGGGTAGATTATGTTTTTATTGCCTAATTGAACATTGGGGAAAAAGGATCCGCTGATAACCCCATTTTTCAAAAATATGAAAAACAGGGTTGTCTGGCGTACATCTATAGTATATAAATTACATTAAGTAGAATTCGTCAAGGGTAAAAACACAAAACGCACAGGATTTCACCCAAGTTCAAAAGCCTGCAAGAAATGACCGATCAAGTAAATTGAGGAAACACTATGTGTCTTGCCATACCTGCAAAAGTAACAAAAATCGACGGTGAGATGGCCACAATTGATATCGGTGGCGTGGCACGTTCCACTTCGCTTATGCTCCTTTCTGATGTGGCTGTGGGAGATTACGTAATCGTTCATGCGGGATTTGCCATACACAAAGTAGATCCCGGGGAAGCGCAAGAATCTCTTAAGCTACTTCGGGAATTGGCAGCAGCGCAATGAATTGAATATTGACTATTGAAGGGGAATCAGTCTTCAATAGTCAATTTAAAGGAGGTTTTGTTTTGAAGATACCTGTCGTACGTAATATTCTTGAGGTAAATGATCGTATCGCGAATGAACACAGGGAGTTGTTCCGGGAAAACGATCTGCTGGTCCTTAATCTTATGAGTTCTCCCGGAGCTGGAAAGACCACTTTGCTTGAAAATACTATTGAGCATCTGAAAAATAATATGCGCATAGGAGTCATCGAAGGAGATATTCAGACATCAGCTGATGCCGAACGGATCATCAATGCGGGGGCCGCCGCCGTACAAATCAATACAGACGGCGCATGTCACCTGGACGGAAATATGATAAAGGCCGCCCTTGGCTCTATTAATATAGAAGAAACAGATCTCCTCTTTATCGAAAATGTGGGAAACCTGGTCTGTCCCGCGGAATTTGATCTGGGGGAAGACTTCAAGGTAATGATACTAAGCGTCACCGAAGGGGACGACAAGCCGGAAAAATATCCACTGATGTTTCACGAGGCATCGGTACTCCTTATTAACAAGACTGATCTCCTACCTTATGTGAATTGTAACATGGATAAGATCCGACAGACGGTCTTAAAGATTAATCCCAAAATTAAGATCTTTGAAATTTCATGTCAGACAAAAGAGGGGCTTGATAACTGGTTCCAATGGATTTTAGAGCATATTAAGAACAAAACTTAATCGATCCGCAGATTACGCAGATTACGCAGATGGCACAAATAATAAAAACTGGTTTTTGGGGAAGCTGTTCATCAATTGGCGCAAAGAGTCTGAAATATAAGAACGTTAAATAAAAATCTGCGGAAATCTGTGAAATCTGCGGATATCATTTCTTGGACAAGTCTTACAATAAAAAATGATGATGAAATGCGGTATCGGATTGGGAAAAACTACGGTTGGGAAAAAACTGTCGGTAAATGGTATCGTGCAAGGAGTTGGGTTTCGTCCTTTTGTCTTTCAACGGGCACAGTATTACGGACTTAAGGGAGATGTTGCCAATGCCTCTTCCGGGGTAATTATTCATGTTGAGGGGAACGAAGAAAAGATCCAGGCCTTTATCCAAGACCTTACTGAAGAGGGCCCACCTCTTTCCCGCATAACAGAGATTTCAACGTCTAATGAACCGGTCAGGGGTTATGAACAATTTACCATCCGGGAGAGCAAAGAAGGGTCGTCGCGATCAACCCTTATTTCCCCGGACATGGCCATATGCGATGATTGTCTCCAGGAATTGTTTGATCCTAATGACCGACGTTACCATTACCCTTTCATCAACTGCACTAACTGCGGCCCCCGTTATACCATCATAGACGATATCCCCTACGACCGCCCGAAGACTTCCATGAAACATTTTAAAATGTGTCTGGAATGTCGGAAAGAATACGATGATCCGGCAAATCGCAGATTTCATGCCCAGCCGAACGCCTGCAAAATATGTGGCCCGAATGTCTCTTTTTATAACAATCAACGCACACGGGTTCCGGCCCAGGATCCTATCAAAAGAACAGCCGACTTTCTCAAGAAAGGGTATATTGTCGCGATAAAGGGTTTGGGTGGATTTCACTTGGCCGCGGATGCTGAAAACAATGACGCGGTCATCCGTCTGCGGCAGAGGAAACACCGCGAAGAAAAACCGTTCGCCCTGATGTCTTACGACCTTGACAGGGTTCGCAGGTATGCCCATATCGAACCGGATGAAGAGGTCCTGCTAACCTCGCCCCAGCGTCCAGTCGTGCTTCTGAAAAAAAGGGATCCCAATCCGCTTTCCCCTGAAATCTCGCCGCGCAACAAGAACTTCGGGGCAATGCTCCCGTACACCCCGCTTCACTATCTCCTTTTGGATTATGATTTCACGGCGCTTGTTATGACCAGCGGTAATATAAATGAAGAACCGATCGCCATCGATAATGATGAAGCCTTTGAACGCCTTGGCGCTATTGCCGATTATTTTTTGATCCACAACCGGGACATATATCTGCGCAGCGACGACTCCATCGTCAGAAGTGTGGACGAAGCCATACGAATTATCCGTCGCTCAAGGGGCTACATCCCCACCCCTGTTTTCCTTAAAGAAGAAGTTCCGCAAATACTTGCCTGCGGCGCTGAACTGAAAAATACCGTCTGTCTGACCAAGGGGAAAAACGCCTTCCTTAGCCAGCATATAGGGGATCTGGAAAATCTTGAAACCTATCGATTTCTTGAGTTGACCGTGCGGCACATGAAACGGATCCTTGACATCGATCCCCAGATCGTGGCCTATGACCTTCATCCCGACTATCTCAGCACCCGTTACGCCCGGGAACAAAAAGGGATAAAAAAGATCGCCGTGCAGCATCACCATGCACATATCGTAAGCTGTATGGCGGAAAACAGATTAGACGGTCCGGTCATTGGGCTCTCATTGGATGGAACAGGCTATGGAACAGATGGTCGTATCTGGGGTGGGGAGGTGTTGATCGTTGAAGCGCATCAATTTACGCGGGCCGCCCACCTTGCTTATTTCCCGATGCCGGGCGGCGCGGCAGCGATTAAAGAACCGTGGCGAATGGCGGTAAGCTATCTTTACCAAACCTTTGGCGAGGCATTTCATGACTTGGACCTCCCACTATTGCAAGGGCTTGAAAAGAAAAAGATCAGAGTTGTTCTGGAGATGATCTCCAAACAGGTCAATACCCCTCAAACCTCCAGCCTCGGTCGCCTTTTTGACGGAGTCGCGGCGATCCTCGGCATCAGAGACAGGGTGGCCTACGAAGGACAGGCGGCTATGGAACTGGAGATGGCAATACGCAAAGAGACAGAGGAGTCATATGACTATGAATGGGACGAGGGAAAAGACTTGTACCAGATACCGATCCATCCGATTATCCGTGGTGTGGTGAAGGATATGGGAAACGGTTTACCGGTATCGGATATAAGCAGTAAGTTCCATATGACACTGATGCGGTTGTTTTCCGACCTCTGCGCACATCTGCGCAAAGAGACCGGTCTTAATCGTGTGGCCCTAAGCGGAGGGGTCTTTCAGAACGTAACCTTGTTGGCCGGCCTGAGAAAGACCCTGGAATATAAAGGCCTTCAAGTCTTCACTCACCGTCTTGTTCCGACCAATGACGGAGGGATCTCTTTGGGACAGGCGGTTGCGGCAGCGGCTATCGCCAAGAAGTAAACAGTGGACAATTATTGCGTAACTCTATAATCCTTAAGAAGATGTTTGTGGTATAAGGTAAAGGCCAAATCTCGAAATCCGAAGCACGAAATTCGAAACAAATCCTAATGACCAAAATCCAAAACGAAAAAGTTGTGGAATTTGGATACAGAGGAGCTAACGTTTTGAACATTTGATATTTGTATTTCGGATTTGTTTCGAGTTTCGATATTCGGATTTGTCCCCTTTGTTCGGACCGAGACTTCTTATAAGATACATTAGCACGAGAGAATATAACCGTTAGACAGGAATCTATAACATGACCATGAAGCATATTGACGAATACCGGGACGCGGATCTTTCCCGCAAGATGGTTGATAAGATCAAGACGATAAGCCGAAAAAAGGTTAGGTTGATGGAGGTGTGCGGGACCCATACCATGGCAATTTTTCGGAGCGGAATCAGGACGCTCCTCCCGGAGACCATTACGCTTCTTTCCGGGCCGGGCTGCCCTGTATGCGTAACCGCTCAGCGAGAGGTCGATACCTTTATCAAGCTGGCCGGAATAAAAGATGTCATCGTCGCCACCTTTGGAGACCTTTTGAGGGTCCCCGGCACCCATTCATCACTACAAAAAGAGCGGGCCGAGGGCAAAGAGGTTCGGATTGTTTACTCGACATTTGACGCCCTTGATGTTGCTCAGAAACATCCTAAAAAAGAGGTTGTCTTTCTTGGTGTGGGGTTTGAAACCACCGCCCCCACAATCGCCGCCTCACTAATAGAGGCAAGGCAAAGAAACTTAAAGAACTTTTCCGTGCTTTCCGCTCACAAGCTGGTCCCGCCGGCCCTGACCGCCCTCATGGAAGCGGATAATGTAAAGATAGACGGTTTTATCTGCCCCGGCCATGTTTCCGTAATCATCGGGAGCGGGGCCTATCTTCCGGTGGTTGAAAAGTACCATATACCGTGTGTAGTCTCCGGCTTTGAACCCGCGGATATCTTGCAAGCTGTCTACATGCTGGTAAAACAGCTTGAGGCCGGAGACGCAAAGCTCGAAAATGAATACCGCCGGGCGGTAACTTTTGAAGGGAACGAAAAGGCGCGACAAATCATGTACCAGGTCTTTGAGCCGGCCGATGCCCCCTGGCGCGGAATAGGGACGATCCCGGAAAGCGGGCTGAAAATCCGAAAGGAATTTGATTCCTTCAACGCGGAAAAAAAGTTTGATCTTTCTGTTCCTGATTCAAAAGAGCCAAAAGGATGTGCCTGTGGTGAGATACTCTTGGGGCTGAAGACCCCGCCGGAGTGCCCCCTTTATAAAAAGGTTTGCACGCCGGGCGATCCTGTGGGGCCCTGCATGGTGTCAACCGAAGGCACATGTGCGGCCTACTATAAGTATCATACATGAAAGAGGCTATCATGAAAACAGACAAAATTCTTCTGGATCATGGAAGCGGGGGAAAGGCATCTCATAGTCTAATCTCCGACCTTCTGGTTCCTGAATTCGAAAATCCGATCCTTGCCCAGCTTGACGACGGCGCTATCTTTGATATCGAAGGAAAGCGGTTTGCCTTTTCGACCGACACCTATGTGGTTGATCCGATTTTTTTCCCGGGGGGAAACATCGGAGAGCTTGCCGTCAACGGCACGGTAAACGATATTGCTATGTGCGGGGCGACCCCCCTTTATATCAGCGTGGGATTAATCATCGAAGAAGGCTTGTCCATGGGTGACCTTAAAAAAATACTCACAGGGATGAAGAAAGCGGCGAAAAAGGCTGATGTCCTGATTGTCACCGGTGACACCAAGGTGGTCCCGAGCGGGGCGGCGGACAAGATATTTATCAACACCTCCGGGGTTGGGCTTATACCTGAAGGGGTAAATGTTTCCGGGCATAACGCCCGCCCCGGCGACAAAATTATATTAAGCGGCACCATTGCAGATCATGGTATTACCGTATTGACACAAAGAGAAGGAATGGCATTTGAGTCCTCGCTCCAAAGCGATACCGCCCCCTTAAACCACATGGTGCGCGAACTGATTGCCGCGAGCGACCAGATTCATGCTTTGAGAGACCCGACCCGCGGAGGAGTGGGAACTTCCTTGAACGAGATTGCCGCTCAATCAAAAGTAGGAATAAAGATCTACGAAGAGGCGCTCCCTGTACGAGAGGAAGTTGCAGGAATTTGTGAACTTTTGGGCTTCGACCCCCTCTACATTGCCAATGAAGGAAAACTCCTTGCCTTTGTGGGACCGGACCACGCCGAAAAAGTACTGGAAGTAATCAAAGCGAACGAATACGGAAAAGACGCCTCTATCATAGGAGAGGTCGATGCCGATTCTCCCGGCAAGGTCTTTATGAAAACAACTATCGGCGGAACCCGAATCGTGGACATGCTCACAGGAGAACAGCTCCCGCGGATCTGCTAATTTGATCAAACCCCGGAAAGGAATACCACCTACTGCATGACGACTACTACTCCTGCCCGCCATAACAAATGGCTCATCTTTCTGCTCGTCGCTATCGGCGTCTTTATGTCGACCCTCGACAGCAGCATTGTCAATATAGCTCTCCCCACTATTATGAACGACTTCGGCGTGACCCTTGCGACCATCGAATGGGTGGTGATGATCTACCTCCTTACGGTATCGGCGCTTCTGTTAAGCTTTGGTCGCCTGAGTGACATCAGGGGAAGGCGGTGGGTCTACAGTAGGGGATTGATAGTCTTTTCAGCTGGTTCCCTCTTGTGCGGTCTGGCCCAAACTGCTGTCTGGCTGATTTTCGCGCGCTCCTTTCAGGGGATAGGAGCGGCCATGATCATGGCGTGCACCCCGGCGTTGGTGGTCGACACCTTCCCGATCTCAGAGAGAGGGAGGGCCCTTGGAACGGTAGGGACCGTTACAGCCCTCGGTTTGACTATCGGCCCGGCCCTGGGAGGGGTTTTGATTCATTTCTTTTCCTGGCGGGTAATCTTTTACATCAACGTCCCGATAGGGATCATAACAGCGATAATCATATCCAGGCTCCTCCGTGGAAGCCATGCCGACGTGACGGTTCATGAGTCCTTTGACTGGGCCGGCTCGGTATTGCTAACCCTATCGCTAACCTGTTTTCTGTTAGCTCTTACCCATGCCTACGAGTGGGGATATACATCGCTGCCCACACTTTCACTGTTCGGTATCAGCCTTCTTGCCATTGGTCGATTTACATGGGTCGAAACCAAAAAGCCTCACCCTATTGTACAGCCATCACTCTTTGCAATCAGGCTCTTCACGTTTCCCATTCTTAGCGGAGTCGCGCTGTTCATTACATTGTTTACGGTTATTTTTCTTATGCCCTTTTATTTGATACTCCCGTGTGGTTTTCCTGTCAATAAGGTAGGGTTGATCATGGTGATCCCGTTTGTCTTTCTTTTTTTTGTATCCCCCATTTCAGGGGCTATCTCTGACCGCGTGGGGTCGCGTATGCTCTGTACCGTGGGGATGGCAATAGTGGCTGTCTCGCTCTTTTCACTTTCCGGGTTAACCTCCGGACATTCCGTCTTTCCCATTGCCTGGCGGCTTGCCCTTGCCGGGCTGGGGACCGCTATCTTCTTGCCGCCCAACAGTTCTGCCGCCATGAGCGCCATTCCCCGGAACCGGCGAGGTGTTGCCGCAGGGACCGTGGCAACCGCGCGAAACCTCGGGATGGTCATTGGCGTGGCCCTTGCCGGCGCTATATTCAACAGCACCTTCCATGCATTGAGCGGAGGGCTCAGTCTGCAAGTCTATCAGCCGGACTTGGCGCCGATATTTATGAATTCATTTCGCTATGCAATGGCGGCAGGTGGCATCGTAGCCATAGTCGGCGTTATCCTTGCATTTCTACGGGGCCCTACAAAAAAAGTGAGCTGAAGTTACGGAGACTGTAACTACTTAGGTTCACAGTTCCGGGGTTCACGGTTCAAGGTTAGAGGGCGATGAAAATTGAACATTTTGAAGATATTGAACCTCTGAACTTTGAACCTGAGCAGTTACATGAAGAGCGCAAAGTAGCCAACCCTGAACCGTGAACCCAACAACCTGAGTAGTTACCGGAGACTATCCTTTTTTCTATAATCACGGGCCATCTCCCGCGCTTCATCCCGCTTTCGGATTGTTTCACGCTTGTCGTACTTTCTCTTCCCTTTGGCAAGGGCGATTTCCACCTTTGCTTTTCCATTTTTTAAGTATATTTTGGTAGGTATTAGAGAAAAACCTCGCTCCTGCACCTTCCCGACCAAGCGCTTGATCTCACGCTTGTGCAGGAGTAGCTTTCTTTCTCTAAGAGGATCGTGATTCCCGTAGTAGGCATGGGAATAGGGGCTGATGTGAGCGTTGATCAGATATATCTCTCCGTCCTTAACCTTGCAGTAACTGTCTCTAAGGTTTGCTTTCACCAGCCTGAGCGATTTGACCTCGGTTCCGGTAAGGACAAGGCCGGCTTCTATAATGTCGGAAAGGAAGTAATCGTGTCGGGCCTTGCGGTTCTGACATACGATTTTGATGGAGTTGCGATTTTCTTGCTTCATTAATCAGGGAGTGGTTCACAGGAGGTTATGTCCTGAAATTGTTCGCCAAATGTATATTGTAATATATTTACAATATCTTGAGCCGTTCGCTGCTTCATAACCTCTTTAATCAACGGTTTACAATCACTCAATGAAAGCGAACGGATCATCTTTTTGACTTGTGGTATTGATATCGGATTCATGCTCAACTCGTCCATTTCCATTCCCAAAAGAATAGGTATATAATAGGAACTGCACGCCATCTCACCGCAAATACCGACCTTGATTCCCGCGGAATGCCCTGCTGACACAACGCTTTTTACCATTCGGAGGATAGCTGGATGAAGCGGTTGATAAAGATGGGCTACATGTTCGTTCCCCCGGTCAATGGCAAGAGAGTATTGGATAAGGTCATTGGTTCCGATACTGAAAAAATCGACCTCTTGTGCCAACAGGTCGGACAGAATTACGGCAGAGGGGACCTCCACCATGATACCAATGTCAATATCTTTGTTAAAAGGAGTCCCTTCCCTATCCAGGGACTCACATGCATTGCCAAGTATCTGTTTTGCGGCAATGACCTCTTCAACACTCGATATCATGGGAAACATGATTCGAATGTTTCCATGGGCGGCAGCTCGCAATATGGCGCGGAGTTGTGTTGTGAAAATCTCCGGTTCTTTCATGCAGAATCGTATCGCGCGAAGCCCTAAGGCAGGGTTTACCTCATGGCCCCACTCGATGCCATTGCCGAACTTGTCTCCACCTATATCAAGAGTCCGTATAGTCACCGGCCGGGGATTCATGATTTCCGCGATTTCGCGATAACTTTCGAAAAGCTCCTGTTCCGTGGGAAGGCTTTTTTTATTTAAATAGAGGTACTCTGTTCGATAAAGACCGATCCCTTCCCCACCATGATCGAGAACCGAGACAACCTCTTCTACCATCTCGATATTGGCCATGACCCTGACTTGATGACCATCAATGGTTTCAGCCGGAAGGTGGCTGCTCCGGGCCACCATCGCCTCATATGCCTCAAGCCGTTCTTTTTCATCATGATAGTAGGTCAGGGTCTCTTCATTGGGATCAACGATAACCAAACCTCTCATCCCGTCAATGATGAGAAGGTCTCCGGTTGTGATCTGGTGTGTGGCGCGTTCTAACCCCAATACCGCCGGTATTTCTAAAGAACGGGCAATAATGGCGGTGTGTGAGGTCCTTCCCCCTAAATCTGTAATAAATCCCTTCACCCTCTCTAAATGGATCTGAGTGGTTTCCGCAGGTGAGAGGTCGTGGGCTACCAGGATGACTCGCTTGTTTATGTCGGATATATCATCTGTGCTATGACCGGTAAGATTCCTTAGTATCCGATCCGAAACGTGAACGATATCGTTGATCCGCTCTTTGAGATAAGGATTGGGCATTTTGCTGAAAACTTCTTTTACGTGCTCCACGGATTTTTTGAGCGCCCATTCTGAATTGATCTTTTCGTTTTTGATTCTCTCGACGGTGCTTTGATGTAACATCTTGTCTTTTAGGAGCATTAAATGAGCATCAAGAATATACGCGTTTTCCCGGTATTCCTCCGGCAATTCTTCTATAATTTTCAGAAGCTCTTTTGTTGAGGTATTAACGGCGTCTTTAAAACGTTCCACCTCGGCCTGGACCCGTTCCTTGCCGATATAATATTTATCAACAATATCTACATTCCCTCGTTCAACGAGGTAGGCCTTGCCGATAGCTATACCGGGAGCCCCCCCGATTCCCTTGAGAATGATGTTTTTTGATTTTTCGTGAGACATGTTGTTATTGTTCTCCAAACCTATTCTTCATTAGACGCTCGATTGAGTCCAATATATCTTTATCTTCAGGAGTATCCACCCGTACCGTAATGGTGCTTCCCATGGGGCAGTTGAGAGTCAAGATATCCAAGATGCTCGATGCATCAACACATTCCCCGTCCTTTTCAATAACCACGGAGCTGCCGGCTTTTTCAGCCACCTTGACAATCTGAGCCGCAGCCCTGGCATGCAACCCCAATTCATTTTCTACAGTCATTGTTCTAAGGAGTTCTTTTTCAGTACATTTATTACTCTTTTTCACACACAATTCTATCTTCTCCGGGCGGAAGCGCTCTGTCGCCTTCAATAAGGATCAGTAGGTTGTGCCGCTGCTCAATCGCTAACAGTTCCTTACGTTTTTTGTTCAAAAGATAGTCGGCTACGTCAATCGGTACGCTACCCTTTACCCTCCCGTTTTCCACTTTTATGGCGGCGGAACGAAGTTTTCTTAAAAAAGCTAACGCAAGGGTCTCAACGGAAGGCGTCATCCCTTTTCCACGACAGTAAATACAGGGGATGTAAGTTCCGTATTCAATAGAGGGCCGCAACCGTTGCCGGGACATCTCCATAAGGCCAAACTTGGAGATCCTTCCGATACTGATCCTGGCCTTATCTTCCTTTGTACCTGACTTCAGTTCCTTTTCAACAGCCATCTTGTGTTTTTTGTCACGCATATCAATAAAATCGATAACAATCAACCCCCCCAGGTCACGCAGGCGGAGTTGACGGGTAATCTCTTCAACTGCTTCAATATTTGTCTTAAAGGCGGTCGACTCGATCGATTTTTCTTTGGTTGCTTTGCCTGAGTTTACATCTATTGCCACCAATGCCTCTGTAGGATCGATTATAATGGATCCTCCCGATTTAAGGGGGACGCGACGCGCAAAGATACTCGCAATTTGATTCTCCAGGTTATATTTTGTGAATACAGGTTTTGGATCATTGTGCAATTTTACAACTCTGGCCTGGCGTGGAGCAATTATTTTCATGAATTGTTTGACATCCTGGAAGACGTCGCTGTTATCCACCAATATCTCTTTGACGTCCGCTGTGAACCTGTCTCTAAGGGAACGAATCACTACATGCCTTTCTTTATAAAGGAGGGCCGGCGCGGGTTGGGATATTCCAAGCTCATTAATGGTTCGCCATAGTCGAAGAAGATATTGAAGGTCACTTGAAAGCGCGGTCTTTGTCTGTCCTTCGCCGACTGTCCGGACAATCGCTCCAAATTCTTTGGAGATCTTTAATGACTCGATCACTTTTTTCAGCCGCTGCCGCTCTTTTTCATCTTCAATCTTGCGAGATATCCCCCGATTCGTACTCCCGGGCATCAAGACCAGATAACGCCCCGCAAGGGATATGAAGGTTGTCAGCATCGCCCCTTTGTTTCCTGTCTCATCCTTGGTAACTTGAATTAGCAGTTCCTGGCCTGACTTGATAACTTGTTGAATCGACAATTTTTTATTCTTGTCAGTAGCGATATTATCCTGATAATAATCCTGGTGGATCTCATGCCTTTGGAGAAAGCCGTGTCTGCCGGCGCCGTAATCAACGAACACGGCTTGAAGGGAGGGCTCGACCCTTACCACAACACCTTTATAAATATTTCCCCTGGTAATTTCCCTGGCTGATGTCTCTATGGTGAAATCTTCCAGACGGCCGTCTTTCACCGTGGCAATCCTGCATTCTTCCGGATCGACCGCGTTTATTAATATCTTTTTTGTCATAGATTAGAATAACCCTCTAAAATTTATTGAAATTATAAGCACTTATTAGCTTGCTCGCCAACTCGCCACAAGATCGCCTCCTGTGTAAGGTAAAGAGTGTAACACGTTCCTCTGGGGGATTAAATCTTTTTTCATTATCGGTCGGACGTTTTGCAAAGGTATTCGAAGATGGAAGTATCGTGGTAGCCTCTGAAGTTATTAAGCAAAATACAAATTTATATTAACAGACTATATTCAATTAACAGAAATTGCAATAACATTTTGTACAAGGCTTTTCCAGGCCCATAAAATCTTTATTGACGCATATCACGTTCTAAGTTATAAATAAATCTTCAATAAATATCTCAACTTGCCTCTAAGGAGTTTTTCATGAATGCTCTCACGATCTTTGTTATTCGTGCTATTGTGGGAATTTTCGCAGCAGTCCTTATGACACGTTTCTTTCATCCTAAATCCGGCATTATCGAGATCCTGGGGCTGGCCATCTTCTTGGTTGGATTGGCCTATGTAATGGAGGCATTTCGGAAAAGGCAGAAATGATGTCCAAGCAGATCATCCTTGGAACGGCCGGGCATATTGACCACGGCAAAACAACTCTGGTAAAGGCACTCACAGGGACCGATACTGATCGATTAAAAGAAGAAAAGCTCCGCGGCATGACTATTGTGCTCGGATTTGCCTCTTTGGATCTCCCTGGTGGACAACATATCGGCTTTGTAGATGTTCCAGGACATGAAAAGTTTGTAAAAACCATGGTGGCCGGCGCAAGCGGGGTTGATATGGTAGCGCTTATTATCGCGGCCGACGACGGGGTAATGCCACAGACCAGGGAGCATCTTGAAATCTGTGAGCTTCTGAATGTATCCCATGGGCTTGTGGTTGTGACAAAGATTGATCTTGTCGATGAGGAATGGCTGGAGCTCGTAATAGACGACATTCAACAATTCCTCAAAGGGAGTTTTCTGGAAGATGCCCCGCTCTTACCGGTCTCTTCTGTCACGGGCCAGGGCATCCCCGACCTCATCGAAGCATTGGAAAAGTTGTGTGGACAGGTTAAAGGACGCTCTCCTGATGGACCCTTTCGGCTCCCTGTGGACAGGGTCTTCACCATAAAAGGCTTTGGTACTGTGGTAACAGGGACTCTAATTTCAGGAAAGGTATGTGTGGGCGACAATGTGATGATATATCCAGCCGGAATCGGGGCAAAGGTACGTGGCATCCAGGTGCACAACCGGTCTGCTGAAACAGCGACGGCAGGACTTAGGACTGCCATTAATTTTCAAGGGCTTGACAAAAGTGCAATCAACAGGGGCGATGTTGTAGCGCTGCCCAATACATTAAAACCAACCTATATGGTAGATGTGCGGTTACAGTATTTAAAAAGTGCCGGCAAGCCGCTAAAAACCCGGACAAAGATACGATTTCATACCGGCACCAAAGAGGTCTTGGGATATGTTGTCCTTCTTGACCGGGAAGAATTACTTCCAGGAGAAGATACAATAGCCCAATGCCGTCTCCATGCCCCTGTGGTAGTGATGAAAGATGACCGTTTTGTGATCCGTAGCTATTCGTCAATGCACACTGCGGGAGGGGGAGACATAATAGACCCCTTCCCTCGAAAGCACAAACGTAGTAAAATAACAGTAAGGGATATGCAGCTCCTTATTGATGGGGATGTGGAATCGATCATTAATTATCATATGACAAAATCAGGATTCAAAGGGGTCAGTTTTACGGACCTGATCCTCATGACCAATCAGACTGAAAAGCAACTTATTCAGAAGCTTCAGCATCTATTGTCCGCAAAAAGAGTAGTTTTGGTGGATCGTGAAAACCGGGTATATATAGATAGCGCTACTCTTGAAGAGCTGAAAGGGATTACCCAAGATATCCTGATGGAATATCATGAGAAACATCCACTTAAAGGGGGAATGTCTAAGGAGGAGCTTAAGTCAAAGCTTCCTGCAAGAGTAGGTTCAAAGCTATTTAACCTATTGGTCGGTGATATGATCGATGGAAAGATGCTCATGCAGGACAAGGATATAATAAGGCTCGCTTCCCATCAGGTCGCTCTTGAAGGTGATCAATCCAAGATCCGCAAGGAAATAGAAGAAGCATACCTTAGAAGTGGCCTGCAGCCCCCTTACTTTAAGGATCTGGTCAAATCTATTTCAGGCTCTTCCAAGACCGCCACGGATGTCCTGTTTCATATGCTGGAAGAAGGTGTGCTCATGAAGGTCAAGGATGATCTTTACTTTCATAAGACCGTAATTGAAAAATTAAAAAATGAATTTATTGAGTATCTTAAGGCTCATGCTGAGATCACCACGCCGCGATTTAAGGAGATGACAGGGGTGTCCCGGAAGTATACTATTCCCCTGATAGAATATTTTGACTCGATCAAGCTGACTATTCGAATAGGAGACAGCCGAAGGCTCAGAGAACACTGAGGTAAGGAACAATATTATGTTTTGGAAGAAATCAGAAAAACAGGAAGGCGCGGCAAAAGAGGCCGGCGTAAAAAAGCGTCTTGTCTCTCCCAAGCTGGCTGCCGGCATTGTTATAATCGTTGTAGCCGCATGGGGGGTTAGCGCCCTTTTGGATCTTTTCTCCGAGTCGCCGATAACGCCGACAAGCAAACTGCATGAGGAAACACCGGCCATCTCTCCTGAAAAAGAGCCGCATCCTTCTGACGAACAGCCCTCCGCGCCTTCTCCTGGAGAGTTGGGGACTGTCCCCCCGGAACCGTGGATGGCAACAGAAAAACAGCTTGAAAAAAAACCTCATCCTGAGCATCCTGCGCCGCGTAAGGATAAAATCAAGCACGAGGTAAAGGGGGCAGCCACGGTCATGGCTGCTATTGAGGTTATGGATTATGAACTAAGTGAGCGATTCTGGGGATGGCATCCGAATGACCTGTTACGATTGACGGATAATGTGGAAAATTATCAGCTCGGGGCCCTCGATGTGGTTCGCCGGACCAGCATAATGCTTGCTGAAAAGTTGTCCCGGTTCGGAGGCTCGGATAAGTTCGATCACCACCTGGAAAATGCCATGAATTGGTTCATGATAACCCCTACCCGTTATTGGCTACCTTCTCCGGAAGACAAATACAGCGCCGGCCTGAAAGAGATGCATCACTATATTGAAATGCTCGAAAAAGGGGAAAGCAAGTTTTATGCGCGCGCGGACCATCTCCTGCCTCTCCTTGCAACCTATGAAGACCTCCTGGGGAGCTGTCATCATCACCTGATCAAGGAGAAAGAGGATGACGGAACGCCTGTTCGATGGCTTATGGTAGACGATTATTTTTACTTTTCAAAGGGCGTGGCAGACGCCATGCGCAATATACTGATAGCGGTCAAGGAAGATTTTAAAGATGAATTAAATGCTAAAGGAGGGATGAAACTGTTAGATCGTGCGATAGATTCTCTCGGTATCGCAGCTAAACTCAATCCATTGATCGTTACAAACGGCCCTAAGGATGGGATATTGGCAAACCATCGCGCCAATATGGCCGCCCCTATAAGTGATGCACGATATACCCTGCAGGTGCTTCAAACCACTATGGCCACATAAAGTTTTTCTATTTGTTTGATTTTTCACTTGACTTGCTATTTGATTTATGAGAAAGAGAAAACAAATTGTCTGAAAGGGTATTCAGGATTTTCCTGAGCCCAGCTAAGAATTTTCCTGGGGGTTAGATTGAATGGAAAAGATAGCCCTTTATATTCAGCACAATACCAATCCTCTTCACGTCTACTGTCTGCTCGTGAGAGCAGGCCTTAACAGGGCCTTTTCCATGTCATTGGCCAGAGGGTACGAAAAATACGTATTTAGTTGGTTTAAATTCCTTACCCTGCTTGGAATTGCATCCTACCGCAAAAGATTGTTCAGGCATCTCCTTTTCAACCGCTACATATAATTACTCTCTATCAAACCTTGTGAGGGGTATCCTTTGACTAATCTCTCTCAGAGCTGTCTTGGGCCAAACAACGCTTAACTTCTCGATGAATGCAGTCGTATATTTCCTCATCCGACCCGTATATATCAACGATGCTCTTGTGATTGATCAATTTTTCCACAACAAAGGCTGTAATATATAGACTTGCCCTGTTGGGACGAACCACTATCTGTCTGAAAGGAGCGATTTGATAGTCAATGTCAAAATCTTCCGCCTTGGATAGAGATTCAAGGCAGCGCGCGATTTGCTCCTCCACATCTTCCTTGCTCATAGTCTCAATCAAACCTTTCTCTATAAGCTTCATAGCAAGGCTCTTGCTTAAGGCTTCGCTGCAATTTCTTATATGGTGTTTGGTTTGTTGGAACTCGTGCTCTTTAGAACTCTCGATCTTGGAGATAATACTCGCCTCGCGGCTACTCGGACGAAAAATCTTTGCCATAGGTGTTTACCTCTATAGACTGTCAGAAAAAGATCTTGGTATACAATGCCTAAATCAGTCGGATATGTATAAAATACATATCTTCACAAAAGCAAGTAAAATATCAATATTGCCCTTATTCCGTTTCCCTAATAATCATCTGCAACGTTTTTTTGTTCTGCCATCGATTCCACCGCAGATTAAACGCGATTCTCTCAAATTTCTCGGGCAACGGCAACATCGAAGCCCCGTTAAACTGAATGGCCTGAATGCTTCTGCTCAGACTGTTGCCCTGTTGTAGCTTCATACGCACATGGGCTCCTCCAACAACGGAGGATCCGATAATCTTTACATCCTCGGCTGCAAAGAACGGTTCCGGATTCCCCGCACCAAAGGGAGCCAGCCGCTCTATTTGATTCATTAGATCAGTGTCTATCTCATCAAACCGAACCATTCGATCTATCTCTATCTTCGGAATAAAGTCTTGTTCTGTAGTGTTTGCACAAACCACATGTTCAAACTTTCCGGCAAAATCCGAGATGCTTTCCGACGGAAGCGAAAGCCCGGCAGCAGCCTCATGCCCTCCAAACCTATCCAAATGTTCGGCACACTCTTTCAACCCTTCATATAAATTGAATCCCAAGATGCTTCGGGCTGATCCCTTTCCAGCGCCGTTTTTGACGGAAATCAAGACCACCGGTCTATAGTACCGCCCTACCAGTTTGGAGGCTACAATCCCGATAACTCCTTCATTCCACCCCTCGCCGCAAAGAACGAGAGATCTTTGCCTTAGAAGATCCGGATTGGAATCAATTAACCGAATCGCTTCATCCAACGTATCTTTTTCTATCCGCTGCCTCCGGCCGTTGGTATCATTAAGGAAACGAGCAACCGGCAAAGCCGCTCCTCTGTTAGATGCGGTAAGGAGTTCAACACCCACGTTAGCATTAACCAGGCGCCCCGCGGCATTGATCCTGGGCGCTAATTTGAAAGCAATATCCCAGGTATTAAGATCAACGTTGGAAAGACCGCTTACTTCTTGCAGCGCATTCAGCCCGGGCCGTATACGGGATGCGAGGATTTCAAGCCCTGCCTGTACCAGGATGCGATTCTCTTCCAAAATCGGTACGATGTCCGCTACAGTACCCAACGCCACAAGGTCGCACACGTTTTTGAGGTTGGGTTCAGATCTGTTTACCCAAAACCCTTTATCGCGGAGATACTTGCGCAGCGCAAGCGCAAGACAAAAAACCACCCCAACCCCGGCAAGCATCCGGAACGGAAAGGAGCAGTCAGCCTGTTTGGGATTGAGGATGGCAAAGGCATCCGGGAGTACTTCCGGTATCTCATGGTGGTCGGTGACGATCACGTCTATGTTGTGTTCATTCGCGGCCCTAACTGCTTCAACACTGCTGATCCCGCAATCAACGGTAATAATTAACCGGACATTGTCCGGAACAGCCCTTTGGAGTATATAGTCTCTGTTCAATCCGTACCCTTCCCGGAAACGGTCGGGAAGATAAAAAGACACATCCGCTCCCACGGTTAAAAGAAACTCCAGCAAAAGAGTAGTTCCGGTGACCCCGTCTACATCATAGTCCCCGAAGATTAAAATCTTTTCCTGTTTTTCAACAGCCGTGACAATCCGTTCAACGGCCCTTGCCATATTCTTCATCAAAAACGGAGAGCGGATATTGGCAAGCGAAGGATTAAGAAAGTCTATAGCTTCTTTTGGATCTGTAATGCCGCGATTGATCAGGATGCCCGCTACAATCGGATGGCAACCACAGGAACGGGCCAACATATCCACGTGGTCCGGATCATGCCTCTGAAAACGCCATGTTTTTTTTGGGGACTTACCCACTGTGTAACATCCCATGCTCTGCCGCCATCCTGACCGCTGCGATAAGGCTCCGGGGGTCGGCTTCTCCTTTTCCGGCTATATTATACGCTGTCCCGTGGTCCACGGAGGTTCGTATGATTGGAAGGCCGAGGGTCAGGTTTACTCCATCAGAAAAATGGACCATCTTGAATGGAATCAGCCCTTGGTCGTGATACATGCAAACTACCGCGTCGTAATCCCCTTTTTGGGCATAATAAAAAAGCGTGTCCGGAGGGAGCGGTTCTGTAACATTCATGCCGGCTTCCCGAGCAGCTTGAACCGCGGGAAAAATAAACCGGGATTCTTCATCTCCGAACAATCCCCCTTCACCGGCATGGGGATTCAGGGCGGCCACGGCGATCCGGGGAGTGGTTATCCTGAATCTTTCCCGAAGCGCCTCTTCTGTAATTCTAATTGTGGACAAAATGCTTTCAGCCGTGAGTCTGCCGGAAACCTCTGCTAAGGCACAGTGTATGGTAACCAGGGATACGCGGAGTCGCTCTCCCGCGAGCATCATCACATAATCGGTTGTTCCGGTCCTTTGTGCAAGGATCTCTGTATGACCGTCAAAATCAAAGCCGGCGGTGTGCATTGCAAGTTTATTGATAGGGGCCGTGGCAATCGCTCCTACAGACCCCTCCATAGCCATATCTATAGCTTCGGTGATGTATTTTACCATTGCTGCACCGGTTGAAGAGGATGGTTTACCATATCGGAGTGCTTCAGGATTGAGGTCGGAAAGGTTCAATACGTCAATAGCGCCGTATTTATACACCCCTGTCCCTTCTTTTTCAAGATCATGACATCGCACTTTGGCGCCGAGCCGTTCGGCAGTATGGGCCAATACCCGCACATCGCCCAGCACGAGAGGTCGACAAAATTCATATAAAATAGGTTCCGCGAGCGCCTTCACGATAATCTCGGGTCCGATCCCCACAGGGTCTCCCATGGTGATAGCAACGATAGGCCGAAATGTGCCGTTATTTTTTGTCATATATATTCCTCATTGATACTGAATAAATACGAATATCGAAACTCGAAATCCGAAACAAATCCAAAATACAAATATCAAATGTTCAAAACGTTATTTAACCTTCTGCTGTACCGTTTTCCTTGAAAATGAAGAGTACGGTCTTCCAAATCCCGTCCGCCTCGCCTGAGCGAGAGCGATGCCGGGCAGGCATATTGTTTCGGGTTTTAAATTTTGGTCATTCGTATTTGTTTCGGATTTTGTGCTTCGGATTTCGAATTTTATGATTTCTTCTATCAAATGTTCAAAGTAACCTATACTATTCTTGAGTCAATAGCATAGAGGATAAGCATAAAAATCACCAAATATAGTCATTAGCTATCTCTCTCTTATCTTTGCCCATAAGGATATGGAACACGCGGATCTTTTTAAGCCTTACAGGGGAAAGCTGTCCAATAGGTATATAAACTATCTGCTTTCCCCACCGGGCAGCTATCTGCTTAAGAAAAGATCGCGGAGGAGTCGTCGCAACATATACTACGTACTTTTCCAGGCTGTACTCAAGCCCGGCCAATAGAAGTTTTTCGGCCTTTGTCCCGGCAAAGTAATAATCCGGATCGGTCCAGATGTCTGCCATGCGCAATGGAGGATAACTGAGAAGGAATCCGCCATGGGAACATCGGCATATCCCTGGACCCACAACATGGTCCCAAGGACTGGTTGCATAAAATGCCATATCCGATTCCTGGTCGTGCTCTCCTAACCAGGTCATTGTATAAGGAAAACTTTTATTCTCCTTGTCTTCATCATAGATTATCACCACAGACCCGACTCCCCCCTTTGTCCGCGAAAACTCTTTCACATAAATTCGCCCTTCATACATGTGGCGCACTGTCTCGCGTATGTCGATCCCGTCCAGAATAGTTGTCTCAAAGGGAAGCGTTTTGGTATGTTCTTCAGAAAGAAGCAATCCGCCCTTTGTCTTGAGAAATTTGCCAAAATCCTCGATTACGATATCTTCAACCGGATACGAACATATATTTGGATCGGAAAAACCTTCTAACCACTCACCGACCCTTTGTTCTTTTAGGCGTCTTTTTTTAGGGACAGAGACAGGATGTCGCTTGATTCTGGGTATACGGCGTCGTATCCTTATTTTTCGGGTATTCAACCAGAGGTCTTCGCCTTTGATTCGTATGGTGGCAAGCTCCGAATCCCCGCGCTGCCAAGGATAAAATGATCCAAGGCGCCACAGTGCGTAGGAAAAATTATCGTCAGCGCATCCCCGGGCCGATGTTATGAGCTGATAAAAATCGGGAAGGAGGTTCCCCTCCAACAGGGCATAATTCCGGCAGAAGCGAAAGAATGCCCGCTTCTGCCATCGTTCCACCGATTCGCCGGTCTCCTGATGATAATGCCGGGCCGCCTCCTCGAAAAGGCAATAATGAATTTTTTGCCGGTCCAGCGGTTCCATACCTGTTTTGCGAGCAACCCGCCGGACTGAGACGTCCAGGACCTCTTCTTCGGTCATGTTCCCCTTTCCCCCGGAAAGTAGCTCAAGGACTCCGTATCTTCTGCGTAATGTGCAACGGGTCTGATCCGGAACTTCCGGCAAACTCGTGCGTCTATATTCGTATACAGCAGAAAGAAAAGGATATTCCGACAGGACTTCCGGGAGAGATTCAGGATGAAGGTTAAAAAGCCCTATGCCAAGACGCTTCACCTTTCCAAGGGGGATGGTTTGAGGTGTATCAAATGCAGTCCTGACCCCATCGAGATGTGCCATCCCGCAGACAAAAAAGATTTTTTTATAAGACCCGGCAAGCTGTTGTAGCTCATACGCCATGCCGAGTTCCCGCCTTTTATCTTCGATCCCCTTAACAGGATCGGCAACACGGCGAAAGGTATCGTAATATGTCTTCGCTCCCAACCGATGCACAGAATAGGTATCCGGGACAGGCTCACGGTACTGTGGGTATTCATCAATGTCCGGGTCTATATAAAAGACGGGAATGCCGGCCTCAAGGCCGCAACGAACCGCCTCACACATAGGGTCTGCAGGCTCGCTCGGAAGATATACCACATCCCCCTTTGTGGTCTGGTAGCATATAACAGAAACAGCAGGGAGCCTTTTCACTCCAGCCTCAATGTATGACCTGAGTGTGGCCGGAAGTTCTACGGCTATTGCATCGGGGGATAATGTTTTAAAGGAACGCCGGGCCGCCTCGGCAAATTCCATCTTGTAATGAACAACCGGCAGAGCGTGGATGGGACCAAATTGGATTAGAGAATTACAAAGTTCCATGTCTAACATTTAAAACGATGAGTTGCTCTTCTGAGGTGAGAAATAATGAGTTGCGTGTTACGAGTTACGGGTTGCGTGTTTGAAACTCGTAACTCGCAACCCGTAACTCGTAACTTATCTTAGTTTTCTTAAGCCTTTGAAATAGAAATAGCGAAAAACATATTATTAAAAGCCACACATCTTAATGCTTAAACGCGCGCTGACCGGTAAATACCATTGTCACCTTTGGAGATGCCTCATTGCACGCCTGAATCGATTCGCAATCCCTTAATGAACCCCCGGGATGTACGATTGCCGAAATCCCCTCTTTAATGGCCACATCAACTCCGTCACGAAAAGGGAAGAAGGCATCTGAAACCATGGTAGCTCCGATCAGCCCTGCCCTGGCCACCTCTGTCTCCTGGTCAATGGCCTCCTTATCACTCATCGGCCTTTTACCGTCGGCGATCTCCATCTCCAGGGTTTTGTACGGTATCTGAAACCGGTCGTAACAAAGGGTGTCCTTATATTTTGTATACGCCTTGTAAATAGCGATTTCAGCAACACCTACCCGGTCCTGTTCCCCGGTACCGATCCCCACTGTCACCTCATCTTTGACATAAAGGACCGAATTGGACGTAACTCCCTGTTCCACTGACCACCCAAATAGCATATCCGCATATTCTTTTTCCGTCGGCTCCCTGTCGACCCTGTACGTCTTATCCTTATACGTGGTCTCCGCTATTGTAAAATCCTCCCTGGATCGTATTCGATTGAGGGGAGATTGCTGGACAATGAGGCCGCCGTCCATTAACGATTTAAAATCGACAAAACGCATTTGGCGATACTCTTGGAGACGATCTATCCTTGCAATCTGAACAATGCGGAGGTTTTTACTTTTCTTCAAAATCTCTACCGCCCCCTCTTCATAGTCAGGAGCCGCCACCACTTCCAAGTAATTTTCACCGATCAATTCAGCGGTCTCAATATCAAGGGCCCGGTTAAAAACAACGCATCCTCCGAAGGCCGCGATGCGATCAGCGCGGTTTGCCCGGGCGTAGGCATTGGCCACACCATCGGCTGAAGCCACACCACAAGGGTTATTGTGCTTGAGTATAACCGCGGTCGGCTTACTCATCAGGAACTTCATGACATTCAGACCATTGTCAATATCGGTAAGATTTGTCTTCCCGGGGTGTTTTCCCGCCTGAAGCATGTCAGCCTCGCTAATGGCACTCACCAGCCCTTTGTCAGGATCAATGAACCGACACTCCCCAAGGACCAGGTTCCCATTGACCAGCATATACAGAGCTGCCTCCTGTCCTGGATTTTCTCCATACCTGAGCCCCTTTTCCACCAGTTCTCCTGACGCAGAATCGGGAATCCTCCAGGCCCGCTTCTGATAAACCAACTTCTGATCTCCGAAAGAAATGGTAATAGTATCGGGAAAATGGTCCTCCATAACTGTCCTATATGCTTGCTTTAGATCTACCATAAAAACCTCCCTTGTTTTAGTGTCCATCCAGAAATGGTAGATTTTGTCTCAAGACAAGGCCGCACAAAGGTTTCTACCAGAGGCGTAGTCCCGCCAGGGCGGGACGGAGAACGCAGTCTTGAGACAAAATCTACCATTTCTGGATGGACACTATTTAACGGAATACTCCTTCATCTTATACAACAGTGTGGGATGGCTGATTTCAAGAAGTTTGGCTGCCTTGGTCCGGTTTCCTTTCGTGTGTTTAAGGGCCTTTTCTATTAACATCTTTTCAAGATAAACAGTACCCTCTTTGATAGAAAAAAAGTCGAAAGGAAAGCCACTCCCGCGCTCCACGTCTTCTTTGACTTCATTCGGCAAGTCTTCAATATTGATATTATCATGATCCAGCATCACCATTGTGCGTTCTATAACGTTTTCAAGTTCTCTAACGTTGCCTAGCCAGGCACGCTCCATAAGCCTTTGAATAGCGCTTGGAGTAGTTCCACGGACTGTTTTGTTGAGGCGTAAGTTGAATTTCCTAATAAAATGTTCAACCAAAAGAGGAATGTCCTCTTTTCGTTCTCGGAGGGGTGGCAGGACTATCGGCAGGACATTAATTCTATAATATAGATCATCCCTGAAGGCATTATTCTTTACCTCTTCTGAAAGGTCCTTTGCCGTTGCCGCAAGTATGCGGATATCCACCTTGATCGACTTGTTACTCCCAAGAGGACGAATCTCTTCTTCTTGCAAAGCGCGCAGCAATTTCACCTGAAGCGACATGGGCAGTTCGCCTATCTCATCCAAAAAAAGGGTTCCACCACTTGCCTCTTCAAAGAGGCCTTTTTTGTCACGGATGGCATCAGTAAATGCCCCTTTAACATGACCGAAAAGTTCACTTTCCAAAATATGTTCAGGGACTCCTCCACAGTTAAGTGCAATGAGGGGGGCATTTTTTCGAATACCGTTATAGTGAATCGCTTTTGCGATAAGCTCTTTTCCTGTTCCACTTTCTCCGGTAATCAAAACGGTCGTTTTATGATCCGCGATCTTTTGGACTGTTTTAAATATATCGCGCATGGCCTTGCTCTTGGCGACAATATTCTCAAATCCAAAAGTCTCCCTAACCGCATCTCTCAGCAGGGCGTTCTCATGCCTGAGCTGTATCTTTTCTTCTGTTTGTCTCAGTTTTACGAGGATCTCATCCGGCTTGAACGGCTTGGAGATATAATCCGCGGCGCCCAATTTCATGGCCTCCACGGCAGTATCCACGGTTCCATAGGCGGACATCATAACGACTATTGCTTCAGCCCTTCGTCCGATGGCAGATTTAAGAAAGTCGATTCCGTCCATCTCCGGCATTCTTATATCGCAAAGAATCGCGTCAAAATCACCCTCCTCAAACAGAGCCATTCCCTTGCTTCCTTCCGGCGCGGTAGTAACAGTATAACCGGCTTTTTTTAAGATGATCGACAGGACATGGCGCATATTGGGTTCGTCGTCGATCACTAAAATGTTTTTAAAAGACTTGAACGTTCTATCCTCACTTCTTCTCTCTATAATAGCCATTATTCAATCCAATCTTTTATAACCTAACAAACCTTGCCGCAATCGGCATCCTTCTCCCCATACCAAAGGCCTTGCTGGTCACCTTTAAGCCCGGAGCCCCCTGTCTTCTTTTATACTCGTTTTTGTCAACAATTTCAACAAGCCATTGTACTAATTTCGGATCAAATCCTTGGCGGACTATCTCTTCACCAGAAAATCCTTCATCCAGATAAAGGAAAAGGACCTTATCTAACACCTCATACGGAGGGAGTGTATCCTGGTCCAATTGCCCCGGCTTTAATTCTGCTGATGGCGGTTTTTTAATAATTTCCCGTGGAATAATCTCGGATCTTCGGTTGATATACTCGGCTAATTTGTAGACCATTGTTTTGGGGACATCGGAAAGGACCGCCAACCCACCGCTCATGTCCCCGTACAGGGTACAGTAGCCCACTGCCAGTTCGCTTTTATTGCCGGTTGAGAGAACAAGATGTCCAAACTTGTTGGAAAAAGCCATCAATATATTCCCACGAATTCGCGCTTGGATATTTTCTTCGGTGACATCGACCGCTTTTTCCGCAAAATGCTCTTGCAGGGTATCACAGTAAGAAGAGAATACATCAGAAATAGGTATAACCTTAAACGATATTCCAAGGTTCTCGGCGAGCTTTCTGGAATCTTCTATGCTCCCTTTCGAAGAATACAAAGAGGGCATTGAAATCCCCAATACATTCTCGCTCCCTACGGCTTCAGCGGCCAAACTGCATGTAACCGCGGAATCAATCCCCCCGGAAAGGCCGAGAACCGCCTTTGAAAATCCGCACTTACTCATGTAATCCTTGATCCCCAAAATCAGCGCCCTGAAAACAGACTCGATCTTTTCTTCAGGCACATATGGGTCTGTGCCATGTAATGTAGCGGTATCGATTGTTTCAATGTGCTCCTCAAATGAAGGAAAAATCAGCGCGGGCTTCCCGTTACTGTCTATATACATGCTTTTTCCGTCAAAGACCAGCTCGTCATTCCCCCCTACCTGATTGACGAAAAGGAGCGGTATACTATATTTTCGAACATGATTTTGAAAAAGTCTGTACCGAATTGCATCCTTTTCTGCATGAAAAGGGGATGCAGAAAGATTAATAAATAATGACGTCCCCTGTTCAGCCAAGGCCTTCATCGGATCTATGGGATAGTATCTCCCACGCCATACGGACTGATCATTCCATGCGTCCTCACAAATCGAAATACCAAGTATCTCATCCTTGAACTCTACTACTTGTACATTAGGGGCTGAATCAAAAAATCGGGCTTCGTCAAAGACATCATACGTGGGCAATAATGACTTATGTCGACTTGCCAGGATCTCTCCGCAACAAACCAGAAGAGCCGAATTATAGAAACCTGTTCCCACCTCCTTTCCCGTGTGTTGTACAGTACCGAATAATATGCCTGTCCGGGGATATTTTGTTGATTCCTCAACGATCTCTTGTACCCCTCTTTCCGCCTTTTTAACAAATTGGTCATTCTGCAAAAAATCATAGGGAGGGTACCCAATCAGAAATAACTCGGGAAAAACAACAAGGTCCGGAGAATCCTCACATGAGAAGGACAGGGCGTGCTTTAACTTTGTCAAGTTGCCGTCAATGTCGCCTATAGTGGGATTCAACTGTGCAATGGTAATTTTCATCTTTGTTTCACGAATTAACCGACTACGAGAAGAACTTCTTGCGTAGTCATCTCAGCCTGGAGATTCCCTTTACAAAAATGATTTTAAATAGTATTATGTAATACACAAACAGATCGGCACGTCTTTTTTTCAAGCAACTTTTGTTAAAATCCAAACACCTTCTCTATAATATAGTAGAACTTAGTCCGGGGTTAAAGTTTATTTTAAAATCTGTATTAAACGTCTAATCAAATGTGTATGCTCCCAGTTTATAGAAGAATGAAAGACGAGTTGTATTTAAGGAGATACCAATGGAATACATAAAAATTCGCTTTGGGAAAAATTTGGGACAGATGCACAGTCGTATTCAAAAAACTATAGATGACATGTTTCAACGTGTCAACCCCCTCCTTGCAGTTCTCCCCGGGGAGGTCTGGCGTCCTCAGATGGATATCTTTGAAACAGAAGATGCAATTGTGATTGTCTGCGAGGCATCAGGGGTAAAAAAGGAAAATCTTGTTGTAGAAATAGATTCCGGCGCAGTTAAAATATCCGGCAAAAGGGAAGAACCCCGTAGACCCGAAGTTCTAAAATATCATTTAGCTGAAATCCCTTACGGCGGCTTTGAACGGATTTTAATGCTTCCGGTTCCAATCGACGTAAACGAAGTTACAGCATCCTATAACGACGGAATCTTAAATATTAAAATGACCAAACGTGCCCCTGACAAGGTCCACCAAATTCCAATCGAGGAGGTTTGAGAGTACTTTTGCAAGAATCCGAGACCCAGGTGTTTGATGCGTCTATTTATTTGTGGCATCCTTTTGAAGCGAACAATCCGCGTTACCTTAATCATGTTGGGAGAAACGAATCATGAATGAAAATGAAAAACAACCTGAAAGCAGTCCTCTGAGTGGTACTGATTCAACCAAGCTCCCTGAAGTCCTACCAATACTGCCCGTTCTTGACATGACCCTCTTCCCGCGAATGGTGCTACCCCTGCTGGTCTGGCAGGAGGAATCTAAACATTTGGTCGATGACGCAATGGGCAAAGATCGTATAGTCGGCCTGGTAGTCTCAAAAAAGAAGGAAGCGGCCGGCGCTCACGAAGCAGAGGACCTGTACAGCATCGGGACGGCCGCTATGATCCTGAGAATGGCCCAGTCGGATGAAAAAGGAATTCAGATACTGGTGCAGGGCTTGAGCCGGTTCAAGATCATAGAATATGTTGAAAAGAAGCCGTATCTTAGCGCCAGGATTGAGCCTCTAACCGATACGGTGATCAAAGATCTTGAGGTGGATGCGCTCATGAACAATCTGGTGGGGTTGTTTAAAAATGTATTGGAGCTTTCCCCTTATCTCCCAAAGGAGTTGGGAGCGCTTGTCAAGTCAATCGAGGAACCGGGTATATTAGCAGACCTGATCGCATCCAGTCTTAATCTGTCCAAGGAAGAAAAGCAATCGATCCTGGAAACCATCGACGTCAAAAAACGGCTAACAAAAGTAAACAATTTCATCAACCGAGAGCTTCAAATATTAAAGCTTGGGCAAAAGATCCAATCTCAGGTAAAGCAGGACATTGATAAGAGTCAGCGGGAATATTATCTTCGCCAACAACTCAAAACAATCAAGGAAGAACTGGGTGAAAAGGACGAAAGATCGGTAGAAGTGGACGAATACCGTACAAAAATCGAAGAAAAGGGGCTGCCGGAAGAGGCAAAAAAAGAGGCGGATCGTGAACTGACTCGATTAGCCCGGATGCATCCTTCTTCCTCTGAATATACTGTGGCTGCAACATATCTTGACTGGCTTACCGCGCTTCCTTGGAATGAAAGCACAAAGGACAATCTTGATGTTAAGAAGGCGCAGAAAGTTTTGGACGACGACCACTACGGATTGGGAAAAGTTAAGAAGCGGATTTTAGAATACCTTGCCGTGCGCAAGCTGAAATCCGACACAAAAGGGCCCATACTCTGTTTCGTGGGGCCTCCCGGAACAGGCAAAACCTCTTTGGGCCGTTCCATCGCGCGGGCCTTGGGCCGAAAATTCCACCGGATATCGTTAGGAGGCGTAAGAGATGAAGCGGAAATAAGGGGGCACCGCCGCACATACGTCGGCGCACTTCCAGGACGTATTATCCAGGGAATTCGCAGGGCCGGCTCTAATAACCCTTTATTTATGCTGGATGAAATCGACAAGGTCGGAGCGGACTTCCGCGGAGATCCGTCGGCTGCCCTTTTGGAAGTCCTTGATCCTGAACAGAACTTTTCTTTTTCCGACCATTACCTTGACGTCGCCTTTGATCTATCCAAGGTGATGTTTATCACCACTGCTAATATACTCGACACTATCCCGCCCGCGTTAAAGGATCGTATGGAGGTCCTGGAACTCCTCGGATATACTGACGAAGAAAAGGTAAAGATTGCAAAGCGATTTCTAATACCGCGACAACTGGAAGCCCATGGGCTCACCAATAAACATATTAAGTTCAGTACTCCGGCAATTAAGGCTCTTATATCAGGATACACTCGGGAAGCGGGGCTGAGAAATCTGGAACGGGAGATCGCAAGTATATGCAGGGGCGTTGCACGCCAGGTGGCGGAAGGTAAAAAGGAACTAACCCATATCAAGGCAAATGATCCCCAAAAATTCCTGGGGCCTGTTCGCTTTTACTCTGAGACAGGAATAAGAACTTCTACACCAGGCGTGGTTACAGGCCTGGCATGGACCCCGGCGGGCGGTGAACTTCTTTTCATAGAGGCGACCAAGATGAACGGGAAACAGGTGCTGACGCTGACCGGGCAACTCGGAGACGTAATGAAGGAATCGGCGACAGCAGCACTCAGCTACATCCGTAGCAATGCAAAGGCCCTGAAGATACCCGAGGATTTTTTTGCCAAACATGATATTCATATCCATGTGCCGGCAGGGGCCATTCCCAAGGACGGGCCTTCCGCCGGTGTGGCTATGCTCACCGCGCTCGTATCTATGCTGAAGCAAAAGCCGGTTATCAAAGATCTTGCCATGACAGGGGAGATTACCTTAAGGGGTCAAGTACTCCCGGTTGGCGGGGTTAAAGAGAAGGTGTTGGCAGCCCATCGAAGAGGAATAAAAACCCTCATCATACCAAAATGGAACAAAACGGATCTGGAAGATATTCCAAAAAATGTCCTCAAGAGTCTCCATTTTCATTTCGTAGATAAGATGGGTGAGGTGATCAAGACGGCGTTTGGGGACTGATTCATATCTCTTTTGTCTCCCCGGGCTTAAACACTTCGACCCGATAGCGGTCGCCAACCAGATCCAGGAATTTTGTTTCATCATCTAAAACCGGAAATGTGCCGAAATGCATGGGAATGACAACCCTGGGCCGTACTAATTCTACAGCCTTGGCCGCCTGCTTTGCGTCCATCGTATATACAGAGCCGATGGGACAGAAAAAGATGGTTGGGTGGTACAGCTCGGTTATCAGGGCCATGTCTCCGAACAGGCCGGTATCTCCGGTGTGATACAAGACTTCACTTCCAAAGGATATAATAAAACCACAGGGATTTGCTGTCCCGCTATGAAATGCCTGCACAAAGGTTATTGGTATACTATTCACGGTAACCGTACCGCCGATATTCCCTCCCACAGTTTGGCTCACCCCTGCCTCTTGCGCACTTAGATGCACCTCGTGCATGCCCACTATTGTTGCATTGTCCCGTTTTGCGATCCGGATCGCCTCATTTAGTCCATGATCCCCATGACTGTGGGTCACAAGAATAACATCTATTTTAGGGACACCCTCTATCCCGTAAGGGGCCTTGGGATTTCCTTCGAGAAAAGGATCGATCAAGACGCGGGTCTCTTTCGCCTCCAACATAAATCCCGAATGTCCAAGCCAAGTAATCTTCACTTTGTCCTCCTTCGGTGCTCCAATTCGTAAACGAAAATCGAGCAATGGAGCCTCATCATTAAAATATATTACATCAATACTATTTCTATATCAATGAGGCCTTTGAAAATTGCTATTTTTTGCTCAAGATCTGATTATTTACACCGATCACAAACATAATGGCGGACAGGTTTGTTGGAGCGGACGTGAGCAACATCGGCAAGTATACGATTATAGAAAAAATAGATGCAGGGGGAATGGCTACGGTCTATAAGGGGCTACAGGTCTCCTTAAATCGGCCTGTTGCCATTAAGGTCCTCTTTAAGAACCTGTCCGAAGAGCGTGAGCTTGTGGAACGCTTCAACCGGGAATCACTTATAATCGCCCGCCTTACCCACCCCAATATAATCCATGTTATCGACCGCGGAATAACTTCCCAGGGGATGCCTTATTTCGTAATGGATCTTGTGGAAGGAACCGATCTCGCTCGGATAATCAAGATGAATGGCTACGGCACCAACCAAAAAATGGATGTAATTATCCAGGTGTGCAAAGCGCTCTCTTATGCTCACAAAAATGGAGTAATTCACAGGGATATCAAACCGGCCAATATTTTAATCGATTCCGAGAAAAACGCGTTGGTGTCTGATTTTGGAATTGCTCAATTCTTCGACAAAGATGGTGGTGAAAAGCAACTAACAAAGGCGGGCGCTATCATGGGGACCCCCACCTACATGTCTCCCGAACAGAAGATGTCTTCCAGGAGAGTAACAGTAGCAAGCGATCTCTATTCTCTTGGAGTTGTAATGTATGAATTGTTTACAGGCAAAAAGCCTCTTGGCCGCTTCAAGTCTCCCTCAGAGATCAATCCCACCATTCCGAAATCCATCGAAGAGGTGGTTCTCAAGTGTCTGGAGCCTGAGCCTGCAGACCGTTTTACAACTGCGGATGAAATAAAGGACCGCCTCTTGGAGGTGCTCCAGGGCGCACATATACAAGATAGTCAAAAAAAAGAGGCCGTCAAGGGGATTGCGAAAATGGAGGACAGGTTCGATCTCCTTGATGTTATCACAGAACACCAGTACGGAGCGGTCTATCTCTTTAGACACAAGGTTAACGGACAGTTAATGGTAGTCAAAAAGTACAAAGGCCCCGAAGGAGGGCTTAAAGAAGCAAAACTTCTAACAACGTTAAAGCACAAAAACATAGTCGACATATTTGGCGTATCCGGCAACAAAGGGCTCTTTATAATAGTTATGGAATATATCAGCGGGGGAAGTCTAAAAGAGAGACTGGTAAGGCCCCACTCATGGGTAGAAGTTTTGAAAGCAGCAAAAGATATATGTGAAGGGCTCTCTTTTGCACACAAGAACAGGGTTGTCCACGGAAACCTTCGTCCCAGCAATATTTTGATCTCAGCATCAGGCAAGGTAAAGATCACAGATTTCGGACTTAGTGAACACTATACCGCCAACACCAGTGAGACCAACTGGTACAACTTTTATGGCAAGCCAAGGTCTAACCAAACTGATATCTTTTCTGCAGGGGTGATCTTTTATGAGATGCTCACCGGATTGCTACCGGTTTGGAAAGAAGATGGATTCGCTCCCCATCAGCACTTTAAATCCCTCCCTGCCGATTTTCAGGCTATGATTTCCAAGATGATCGCTCGTGACCCCGAAAATCGCTATGGGAGTTTTGACGAAGTGCTCGCTCTTATTAATCATATGCTTGCGGCCTATAACAGAAAACTCGCTCAGAAAGCGGATGCAAAAAAGAAACCCGCCCCTCACCAGAAAACAGAAAAACCGAAACCGAAGCGTTCTCTCCGAAGGACTTTTCTACTGCTCGCCTTACTCCTTACCACTGCTATAGCCTATATTGTATTTACCGATAAAATCGACTATTATCTGGAACAACTGCAAACAATTATTACGTTCTGGAGCAGTTGGTAGGGTAGGGGACGCTCTTATCCTATTAAATCGATTTTGGAGGTAATACCGTTTTTTGATCTGTATGCTCTGATTCAGAGGTGGGTCTTATATCATATCCATGATTCATAAGGACGTATTGAAGCTTTGCAAGGTTAATCTGTTCTTGATTGAATCGCAGTTCGAGCATTCCTTCTTTGGGATGAATCTGAAACTTCCGGACACCGATAATTTTTGAAAGGGTAGTTGCAAGGACACTCCAATCGGTGTTCTCGGTTATCTCTTTTATCATGAGTTCCATGGTGGTGACCCTGTCTTCATCTCCGAGCCTCCCATAGCGTGGCCACCTTATAGTATCTATGAGGTGCGGGTGTTTTAGCGAATTAAGGTTCGTTGGTTCTGGTTTTCTATACTTCAAGGTGTCGGCAATTCCTTGATCTTTTTTCGCTTTTTCAAACATATGATCTTCTTAGTAAGTGCTTGGCAATAAGTTATCAACCAATTACTTGCCTGACAAAAAAATGTCGCGTTTTGCGAAGGCCTTACACTGTTGTTTTGTATGTTAAAACCTACAATAACTCGGTTGTGGGGAAACCGTAAACCGCTGAGAAAAATGTTTTTATATTACAATAAGTAGCATGTCAGCCATACAGATTTTTGTCTGTATGGTAAATACTACATTAGCGCTGCTGCAGAACCAACACCTGTTCCTTGTTGCAACAAGGCCCGCGCGCAAGGCTGGCCAGATATGAAGATGTCTTAATAAGGAACTAATTTATAAGAAAAGCAAAAAAAATGCCAATATGCGGAACAATCAAATGAGACAATCACCAGCCCACGAATGAAGGGATGGACCACATCCCTCATTCGAAACCTTTATCCATTCGTAGACTCGGTGAGTTAAGGAACTGAACAATATGGGGCTTATGTTCTTTTTTGAAAACGGGCCGACTCTCCTAATTCTTCTTCAATCCTAATAAGCTGGTTGTACTTGGCAATACGATCAGTTCTTGAGGCTGAACCGGTCTTGATCTGTCCCGCATTTACCGCAACAGCAAGGTCCGATATAAAGGTGTCTTCGGTTTCTCCGGACCGGTGTGAGATGACCGTATTGTATCCGGCCTCTTTTGCCATGGTTATGGTGTCAAGTGTTTCCGTTACAGTGCCGATCTGGTTTAGTTTTATTAATATGGCATTTCCGATCCCCTTTTCAATCCCTTTTTTGAATATTGCCGGATTGGTAACAAAGATGTCATCGCCTACAATCTGAATCTTTTCGCTGAGACGTTCTGTCATAATTGCCCACCCTTTCCAATCCTGTTCGGCCAAACCATCCTCTATGGAGATAATCGGATAATCGGAAACAAGCTTTTCATAGTAATCAATCATAGCTTTTGAGTTCATCTTCTTGGCCTTTTCAGCCTTCAGGATATATTCTCCCTTGTTGTAAAATTCGCTGGCAGCCGAATCCAAGGCAAGAGAGATATCTTTGCCCGGCTTATAGCCTGCTTCCTTAATGGCGGTCATAATAAATCGGAGAGCTTCTTCGTTGGAGGAAAGATTGGGAGCAAAGCCTCCTTCATCTCCCACTGCCACGTTGTGTCCCGATTTTTTCAAGACCGCCTTGAGCTTGTGAAAGGTCTCTACACCCATGCGAAGGGCCTCACTGAAAGATGCCGCCCCAACAGGAACGATCATAAATTCCTGGATATCGAGGTTGTTTGCTGCATGCGCACCACCGTTAATAATGTTCATCATTGGGATTGGAAGAAGGCGCGCATTAATTCCCCCGATATAACGGTATAGCGGCAGCCCTAAGGCTTCGGCAGCAGCCCTTGTGGCAGCCATCGAGACTCCAAGAATAGCGTTAGCTCCGAGCTTGGCTTTATTTGAAGTGCCATCCAAAGAGATGAGAAAATTATCCAGGGTAACCTGGTCAGCAGCATCTAATCCGATTATTTTAGGCATAATAATTTCGTTAATATTTTCTACTGCTTTGGCAACACCCTTACCCCCATAACGTTTAAGACGCTTGTCTCGGAGTTCCAGCGCCTCTCTCGTTCCGGTTGAAGCGCCGGAAGGAACAGCGGCCCGCCCTAATGCCCCGGAACTGAGCAAAATATCGACCTCCACAGTTGGATTTCCTCTGGAATCG
This sequence comes from Pseudomonadota bacterium, assembly GCA_043818915.1. Lineage (GTDB taxonomy): Bacteria > Desulfobacterota > Desulfobacteria > Desulfobacterales. Next base: position 60,201 of record JBDRFJ010000242.1, read on the forward strand.
AGAACTTCCCTTCCCCTCACGTCGATAATCTCTGTCATACGTCCCTCCCTTTCTTGTGATATGGGTTCATGTGATAATGTTTTAAATTGATAACACAGGGATTTCTTTTGCCTGTTGAGATAGTACACAGTTATGAGTTGCGAGTTGCGAGTTACGGGTCAAAAAATGGAAGTAATGAATGAGGTAGCAAAACAAATGAATTTACTTAGTACGTAGCGACAGCATGAGGACAAAACCCGTAACTTTATATTATCCTGACAATCTGTGTTCATCCGTGTCCAAAATGCAATTTCCCTTACTATGAACTATCAGCTATGAGCTACCTTGTATTCCTTTAGTGCTTCAACAAGTCGATACGGTATTCTCAAATTTCCCTTTCCCACTCCCATGTGTACTCCCGCTTTCCTTGCGCCATGAAAATCAGTCCCGCCTGTAATAAGAAGGCTATGCTTTTGCGCTATACGCTCGTAGAGAACAGTCTGGATGTCCGTATGTTCGGAATAATATACCTCAATCCCTTTCAGGCCATTTGATACAAGCTCTGAGACAATCTTGTCAAGATCTCTCTCCGAGATGCTCTTTATGGTAAAGGGGTGGGCCAGCACGGGAATGCCTCCGGCATCGGCAATCGAGCTTATCGCCTCAGCAGGCTGAAGGCGATATTTGTCTACGTAGGCCGGGCCATTTGTCCCGAGATACTTCTGGAACGCCTCATTTATTGATCCGACAACTTTCTTCTGAAGGAGAACTTCGGCAATATGAGGCCGCCCAACTTCCCCTCCACCAGCGACCTCTGCCACTTCTTCGTAAGTCAATTCTATACCGAGCTGTTGCAATTTGTGTATTATTTTGGGATTTCGCTCCTTACGGGCGTTTTGAAGTATGGAAAGCGTCCTGGACAAGGCTGGATCTTGCAAGTCGATCAGATATCCGAGTATATGAAGCGTATTACCTTGTAATGAGGTGCTGATTTCAACTCCAGAGAGGAGTTCAACATCTTGAGGTGTTAAATGGCGGTGAGCCTCGATAGTTCCATTGATGGTATCGTGGTCAGTAATGGAAATGGCCCGAAGATCACGATCCCGGGCCATTTTGAGTATCTGTTCAGGAGATAGTGTTCCATCGGATGCTGTTGAGTGGATGTGCAGATCAACCCATTCATCATCGTTGGAACCAGCTTTTTTCATACTCCCTGGGCCTTTTCGCGAGCCTCTTCTTGTGTTTTGCATTCTATGCACAATGTGGTGACGGGCCTGGCCTTTAAACGTTTAGCAGAGATCTCTTCACCACATCTTTCACAGATTCCAAAGGTGCCAGCTTCGATCCGCTCCAACGCCTTCTTGATCTTTGCGATCAGCTTTCGTTCTCTGTCCCGTATGCGAAGAATAAAATTTCTGTCGGATTCGAGTGATGCTCGATCCGTTGGATCCGGAAAGTTTTCTTTTTGTCCCGTCATTCCGCTTACTGTTTTGGTGGCTTCGCCCAGAAGGCCTTCCAATTGATCTGTTAAAGATTTTTTGAAGTATTCCAAGTCCTTTTCATCCATAATGACACCTGTATTTTTTGTTTACAATATTTATGTTTACAATAAACATAAATATTTAACACAATCAAAATATACTGTAAAGAATAAAAATTAGGATAAACCTGTTATTGTTTTCCACTAAAAAGCTTCTTAAGCTTTCTCGAAAATTTTTTCGATTCCAGTTGAACAAATTCTTTTAATAGAGATTCCTGTTTTTTGCTCAGGTTGGTTGGTGTTTTCATCCGTAACCTTATAAACTGATCTCCTTTTCCGTAACCTCGCAGCGAAGGAATTCCCAATCCTTCAAACCTGAACACTTCATCAGCCTGCGTCCCTTTCGGAATTTCAAGGGTTCGTTGCCCCGAAAGTGTGGGAACTTCCACTGTAGTGCCAATGGCTGCATCCACAAAGGATATAGGGATTTCGCAAATGATATCTGTCCCCTCCCGCCTGAAAAAATCATGTGGCCTTACATGTATCACAACATAAAGATCTCCGGGAGGACCGCCCTTCAGACCGCTTTCCCCCTCTTCTGTTAGGCGAAGCCTCGACCCCGTGTCGACCCCGGCCGGTATCTTGACGATCACCGCTTTCTTATTTAACACCCGGCCGGTACCGCGACAAGCATGGCAGGGGTGGGGGATAGACCGGCCTTCGCCCCGACAATTCGGACAGGTAGCCCTGATACTGAAAAATCCTTGGGAACGTGTAATCTGCCCTGCGCCTTGACATACGGAACAGGTTTCATAAGATGTCCCCGGGTCACAGCCGGTGCCGTTACATGTATGGCACTTTTCTTGCTTTGCAACTGTGATTTCGGTCTCAATGCCAAAGGCTGCATCCAAAAAATCAATCTCGAGATCGTATCGAAGGTCCGCTCCACGACGGACCGAGGTCCTGGAAGCCCCCCCAATTCCAAATCCAAAAAAATCCTCAAATATGTCCCCAAAACTGCTGAATATATCCTCAAAACCGCTGAAGCCGCTGAAACCCGTCCCGTTAAGTCCCTCATGACCATAACGATCATATATACCGCGTTTTTCCGAATCCCTAAGCACCTCATACGCCTCCGCGGCCTCTTTAAACCTTTCTTCCGCTTCCTTGTCCCCGGGGTTACGATCCGGATGGTAGTTCATAGCCATTTTGCGGTATTGGGACTTTAAGGTTGCCTCGTCGGCATCTCTATCTACGCCGAGTATTTCATAATAGTCTCTTTTAGTAGTCATCGGTCTATACTGTTTCCTTTATTTTTTATTTTGACCCTGTGTTCATACGAGAGCTTTGCACAACGCGACAGTTTTTCGTCAGACAAGAAAGGCAATCCCGCCAAGGCGGGATTAACCGGAGGAATACATTGGGTATAATGTCAGTATTCACGCTGAGACACAAGGTTGCTTTTAGTGAGTTCATTAATAGACTTATGTACAATATTTTTTAGCCATGAATGAACCATGAGGATACGAGGTTCCTGGTCTATACGTACATATAAAAAATTACCAGTAGGGCTCTTGGAACCTAACTGAATCGTTCGTTCTTTACCCAAGTTTTTTCCTTTCATAGCAATAAATATTGCTGGTTGTGCGAGACCAAAATCAGCCGACTTCCCTTCCTCAAGCGTTAATTCGCGCATCCAGCGTTCCGACACAAGTGCATTTATTATCGATTCAATGTCAGCCTTGTTCCCTTTAGCTCTAACCGGCTCTATTATAAACCAATCTTCTTGTTTTTTTTTAAATATGAGGGTTATCTTAGAATTTTTTATACGCAAACCTTCTACATCTTCAGCTTTAAATTTAAAAAGTTTTTTTGATTTGTCGAGCGTTTCCTTCTTTTTTTCCGTCCACTTGATCTCATAAAAATAGTAAAATGCACTTAACAGGGCAAATATAAAGGTAAAAAATACCAACCTCTTTTGTATCATTTTATGACCTTGCGCCTGTAATGGAGAACGACAACTCCTACAAGTAATATTGTAGCAGGCAAAAGAACCGCGGAAAGCCAGAAAATATTTTTCCCTTCCATGGATGAAAGGAGCACTGGAGCAGACTTCTTAGATCTGGGACGAATTGTTATCAGGTTCTCTTCTCTTGAAAGCCAGCCGACTGTGTTCATAAAAAGATCCCGATTCCCGGAAAGATTCAGGTAGCCGTTTGAAGCAAAGTCTGAATCTCCAAAAACAACAATAGATGATGTCTTTGCCATATCATATTTTTTATTATTAGTCTTTTCTTCTGTCTCGGATTCAACCTCACAAACAACAGCGATTGAGACAGAGCCTTTTATATCCTTTTTCGGATCAAAAGAGACCCTGCCTTGGTTGAGTCCGTCAAAATCACTTTCTGTCCAACTCTGTTCGCCTGTAAAAGCGAGTTCGGTCACATGATTTTGTTTATCATCAAAGGAGGTGATCGACCGTACAAGAGGGAAAAAAGATGCTGTCTTTAAATCTTGCGTGATCGGATGATCTGCATATTTTGATACGATTGGCGTGAGACAATCCGCCCCCAAGACATTGCTCAACTTATCTATTATGATATCATTTCCCACCTTAACCCCATATGGCTTTAGAAACCGGGGCAATCCTGTTCTTGTTTCCGGATCAATAAGAACGATTATGTTTCCCGCCCCTTGTATAAACTCATTGAGCATTCTTTCCTCTTCCGCAAGAATCTCAGCATCAGGACCGGCGATTACAATAATCCCCGCATCTTTGGGAACTTGTCTGGATCGCATAAGGAGTAGATTATTTACATGGTAATTTTGTGCCTCTATTTCCTCCCTTACAGCGCTGTATCCCTCTCTTGAAATATCTTCTATAGATCTTTCTCCATGCCCTGTAAGAAAGTATATTGTCTTTTTCTGCTCCCGCATTACCCGTAAAATAGCATTGGTCAAATGTTCTTCAGATATATCATTAACCTTCTCATCTCTGTCATTGCTTTCTATCACGAATGTTTCATAATTTGTAATTTTAAAATGTTTTGCTTTTCCAGGAAAACGGTCGGGGTCGACCAATTCAAAGGCAAAAAGTTTACAGTGGTAGGCATATTGGCCAAGAAGATCTTTGGCCTTTTCCCATCCAGCTGAGGTTTCCTGCAAGAATGCGGTTACGTGGACGGGACATTCTATTTTTTTCAATATGTTTATACTCTGTTCGGCGAGGGTGTATCGTTTGTTTGACGTAAGATCAAAACGTTTGTAATGTTTAGCCGAAAAGGCTTCCACAAGGACCAGGATTCCAAACAGGAGTAATACCATGAGGATAGCATTTGTCCTGTACCGGGTAGACCGTTTCAGGAAATAGCTTCGAATCATTCCAAAGTTGCCTATCATACAAGCAATAATACAAGATGCGCCGACCAGCCATCCGATCCATAGCCGGCTCAAGGCGAAGCTCATAGTATATGCCAAGGCAGAGGCTATCCACAGTAAAAGCCCCACGTATCCAAATGTATCAAACAGGTTTTTTCGACTCATCTTTGCCAACGTTTTGACTCCAATGATCGCACGGTGATGAACAAAAACAGAATGGTGAGATTTAGATAATATACGATATCGCGCGTATCAACGATCCCCTTGGAAAAGTTGTCGAAATGTTTAAGAAATGATACATGTGCCAGTAAACTTCCCCACCCTGATCCAACAAATGTCTCACACCATCCCAAAAGCCAGAATATGAGGAGCGCTCCGAATGATCCTGCCGCTGCCACAATCTGGTTCTCTGTAAATGATGAGAACATCAACCCCATGGCAGTGAACGATCCGCCCAAGAGGAAGAGTCCTATGTAACCCGTGATAACCGTACCGGTATCCGGCGCCGCATACTTGTATAAGAGTGCGGGATAGAAGCCGGTCAGGGAGATCATAGCGAGAAAAATCGTAAACGCGGCAGCGAATTTCCCCATCAAAAGCTCAACTTCCCGTATGGGATAACTCAGAATAAGTTCAAGTGTTCCGGTCTTTTTCTCTTCGGCAAAGAATTTCATAGTAATAATAGGCATCATCATAAGCATGAATACACTTATGTTTCTAAAAGTGGGCTTAAGAACTATTTCTGTAACATTAATGTCTCCCGCATACTCCATCTGGGATGCCTGCAGGCTGATATTGGCAAAAAATGCGACGGAGCTGTAAAAGATGTATCCCGATAATACTAAAAAGGCGGTAAGAACCACATACGCAATAGGCGAAGTAAAGTAGACATAAATCTCTCTTTTCCAGATACTATATATATTTCTCATCCTCTATCTCTCTTCTCTGGTAAGCCGGATAAATACATCTTCCAGGCTGGGCCGAACTGCGCGCATCTCTAAAAGCGACCATCCTGCGGTAATAATGGACCGGGATAATGTGCCCCGTATCTCTTTTCCGTCTTTTGCTTCTACCGTATAGCGACTGATTCCTGTTTTTTGATCAATTTCCGACGAGATCGATTCGACTCCAGGGATGCCTCGAAGTCTTGCAAGAATCTCTGTCGCCGGCCCCTTGACTTCAAGGAGCACCTTATCTGCTGTACGCCCTGTAAGACGTTGTGGAGTATCTATGGCTACAATTCGACCATTGTTGATGATGGCTACCCGCCGGCACATCATGCTGACCTCAGGGAGGATATGGCTGCTGAGAACCACGGTTTTTCGACCTGCAAAGCCCATGATAAGTTTTCGAATATCCGTGATTTGCCTGGGATCAAGGCCTATGGTTGGCTCATCAAGGATTAGGACATCCGGATTACGGAGTATGGCCTGGGCGATACCGACACGTTGTCGGAACCCCTTAGAGAGTTTCCCTATTATGCGATTTTTGACCGGAATAAGACTGCACCGGTCAAGCACTCTCGCAACCTCTTTTGATACATTTTTGGCTTCCACTCCTTTCATGCTTGCCGCAAACTTAAGGTAGGCCGACACCGGCATCTCATTATATATAGGTACGTTTTCAGGAAGATAGCCCAAACGCCTTCGAACTTCGAGTGATTGATCAAAGACATCGAATCCGGCAATACGGGCAGAACCGGATGTAGCCGGAAAAAGTCCGGTTAATATCCTGATAGTAGTTGTTTTTCCAGCTCCATTAGGACCGAGAAAGCCGAGAATCTCACCCTTGTCCACATGAAACGAAACGTTCTTTATAGCGGTTATAGTGCCAAACTTTTTTGTCAATCTCGTTGCTTCAATCATAATCTCAATTTAAAAGCTCGCAAAAAGGCGCCCGACCAGAACAATTAGATACTTTGGAGGTAGTTTCAAAATGTTCAATTTTGTCCAAGGTCAAGAACGGCGAAGATTTTAACCGCAGGAATACTTTGGGTATTTCGAGGATTAAAATCTGAGACTGACGCAGAGATTGGGCAAAAGAGGACGTTTTGAAACTGCCTCTTTGGTTAAATTTGGTTGATACTATCCTAAGCTATATGATATTAATCATCAAATTAATAGGACTGAACAAAAAGGGCAAGTAAATAGTTAAACATAACGCATCAATTTTGTTTGTCAATAGTTGGTGCCAATTCACCTGATCGGTCATTTTTTAATGGAAGGAAAACATATACAAGAGATGTTTCAAGCAATTGCCCCGAGGTATGATTTTTTAAATCATTTCCTTAGCTTGAGGCATGATGTTTACTGGCGACGAGTACTGGTCAAGGCCCTCCGGGTGCCGCCTGAAGGTCGGGTATTGGATGTGGCTACAGGCACCGGGGATGTTGCTCTGGAAATCGGGCGTCAAAAGGGGAGCTCGATTACAGTCTGGGGGATTGACTTTGCATTTAGGATGCTTCAATTAGGGAAAAAAAAGATAGCCGGATCTAAATATTGTGTAGATATCAGACCGGCCCAAAGTGACGCGTTCCATCCGCCATTTAAACCAGGGGCGTTCGATGCCTTGACCATGGCATTTGGCATTCGAAATATCGCGGACAAGAAGAAGGTACTGGAGGTCTTCTATGAACTTCTTAAAGGGGGGGGGCAAATTCTCATTCTGGAGCTTACATTACCCAAAATAGATTTTATGAAAAATCTTTACTTCATCTATTTTCAAAAAGTCCTTCCTATGATAGGTAAAATAATATCAGGGGATTCAGGGGCATACAGCTATCTCCCGGATTCGGTTTCCAAGTTCCCCTCTCCAAAAGATTTTTGCGAGCTTATGCGGGAGGCAGGCTTTGAAAAGGTCTACTACAAACCACTCACACTTGGAGTCTGTACACTATTTACAGGGATTAAGTGACAGAGAAATAGAGCTCAAAGGCCACAGATTATAACTATGAACGCGACTCGTACCCCCTCTTTTCGAAAAATTATTGTTCCGTGGTATTCCTCAACTATATTTTATGGCATTGTTTTGGTTGCGTCGGCCGTGGTTTTACTTTTTGGAATTACAGGTGTTTTTGTTGCAAAAAGCCAGCCCGAGTATACGCCTTTTTATCGATTCCCATTAGCCCTATCAATCCTTGGCGGAATCCTTTTTGTTGTCAACCTGAAGAGGGTGCTATACCGGTTTATCAAAAGGTTAAGAGAGGACGGAAGTTAGGAATGACGATCCAACACCGTATCCTTTTTCCAATTTTTGTCATCCTTGTACGGATATTGAAGATTGTAATGAAGTCCCCGACTTTCTTTTCTTAGCATGGCGCACTGTATTATCATATCCGCAACTTCAGCAATATTCCGCAATTCTATGATATCGCTTGTAACCTTAAAATCCCAATAATATTCCAAAATTTCCTTCTTAATATTATCGATACGATGTTTTGCCCGGGAGAGCCTCTTGTTTGAACGTACGATGCCTACATAATTCCACATAAAACGACGGATTTCATCCCAGTTGTGAGATACCATGATGGCCTCGTCACTGTCTGTAGCCCCTCCGGGATCCCATGCCGTGAGTTCAGGGATTGTGCTGTCGGAAATAGAATTTAGGTTTTGTATAGATTGGTGTGCTGCTTTATCCGCAAACACAAGAGCTTCTAAAAGAGAATTGCTGGCGAGACGGTTTGCTCCGTGAAGTCCTGTACAGGCCACTTCACCGATAGCATAAAGTCGTTTAATATTAGTCCTTCCCGCATTATCGGTAACAACCCCTCCACACATATAGTGGGCTGCCGGGACAACGGGAATCGGTTCTTTTGTCATGTCAATTCCAAAGGAAAGACATTTTTCATAAATATTAGGGAACCTCCGCCTGATAAAGTCAGGGTTGCGATGCGTAATGTCGAGATAGACCGATTCATCACCACTCTTTTTTAGTTCCATGTCGATTGAGCGCGCTACTACATCCCGACACGCCAAGTCTTTGTGTGAGTCGTAATCTTCCATAAATGCATGCCCCTTGGCATTCACCAAGATGCCGCCTTCTCCCCGCACCGCCTCGGAAATAAGAAAATTCTTTGCTTCCGGATGATAGAGACAGGTAGGATGAAACTGCACAAATTCCATATTTGCAACCCTTGCCCCCGCCCTATATCCCATGGCTATACCGGCGCCTGTTGCTACATCCGGATTGCTGGTATAGAGATAGACTTTGCACGATCCTCCGGTAGCAAGAATAGTTGTCTTCGCCCCAAAGGTATGAACCTCATTTTTGTTAATATCGAGGACATGGGCTCCACAACAAAAATCCTCGTGGTTGGCGGTTATCAAACCACGTTTGAGGCTTTTTGAGTATGTAATCAAATCGATAGCGACATGATTCTCAAAGATAGTGATGTTTTTATGTTCCCGGGCCCTTCCGGCCAAGGTCTTCTCTATCTCTTTGCCGGTCATATCGCTTGCATGTACAATCCTGTTTCTGGAATGTCCTCCTTCACGGCCTAAATCAAACGTCTTTTTATCTGATCGCACTGCAAAGCGTACACCCATATCGAATAGTTTTTGGATTCGCTCGGGAGCCTCTCTTATTACCATTTCAACTATAGATTTTTTGCATAATCCATCACCGGACTGAAGGGTATCCTGAATATGAAGATCAAAAGAGTCATTTGGGCCAAAGACCGAGGCAATCCCTCCTTGGGCATACCTGGTATTCCCCTCCATTATATCTTTCTTGGTTATCACCGCTACTGTACCGTAATCTGCCACCTTTAAGGCAAATGTAAGGCCGGCGATTCCGCTTCCAATTACTAAAAAATCTTTTTTGTATTCCATGATAGATAAAAAAGTCAGCGCCGGCAGGCATGAATGCTGGCGCTATTCCAGAAGTGATGACTTGCGCTGCCTTCGAAAAGAGACCCCTATTAATATCCCGGCTAATAGTATTGCCGCACCACTTAAAAACCATCGGAGGCCCTTATTCCATCTGAGAGACCCTAATTCACTCTCTAAAGCTTCTACCCGTTTTGTTTGAACAGCAAGCTCTTCTGATGCCTTTTCATAGGACTCCTTTAACTTCAAAAAATCTGCTGATTCCTGTTTTAGCGTATTATATTCCTCTTCTATCTTACGTGAGGTATTTTCTTGTTTTCTTAGGCCCGCGGCCTGCTCTCGGTTCTCTTTTTTAAGCGCTTCGTTTTCCCCCTTATATAGGGAAACGGTGCGAACCAAATTTTCATTTTGCCGTTTAAGATCCTCTATTTGTACGCTCTTTGGCATATCTTTTGTTAGAAAACGATTCAGCATCCATCCTTCTTTGCCATTTTGTAACCGTACAAAAGCCCATTCATCCTCCTGTTCTACGACCTCCAACTTTTGGTTCGATTTTGCAAGCGCAATGATCTTGTGAGTTATATCTTTTCCTGTACGAATGGTGACTTCGAACGAATCCGTTACATACATGGTCTCTGCGTATGCCATGCCACCGATTAAAAAAAACACCGCAATCAACAGTATTATCCGTTTCATCATAACATCCTTTTTCCGGGTTGAATTTAGAAATTATATCCTGTATAACTCCTTCAGAATTGATCAGAAATAGGCATTTAATTAAAACCCATAATAAAAACATATAAAGTTTTGTCAACATTTTTTATGCTTGAACGCTAAATTTGAGATCGTTGAGAAACGCGATTTTTTTCAACGATCTCAAATTGGCGATTACGTAAGAAGGTTTTGATGAGAACATAATCGGGCTTCAAAGAGGAGGTTTTCAAGTAGTATCATGATGGTTTTTGATTTAAGATGTGAAAACGGCCATATGTTTGAGGGGTGGTTCCAGAACGCCAACGATTTTGAAGATCAGAGCAAGCAAAAGTTTATTTCTTGCCCGATCTGTAATTCAATTAAAGTCGTAAAGGCACCTTCAAAAGTTTCTATCAATATTACCGATACTGATTCTCACTTACCGCAGGAAAGGCAGAGCGCTTTTGCTGAAAATCCATTGCCTAATTTACTAGAATTTCTGGATAAAAACTTCGAGAATGTTGGAAGCGAGTTTGCCAAAGAAACGCTGAAAATGCATTATGGCGTTTCAAAAAACCGAAACATCAGAGGTACGAGTACTGCTGAGGAAGAAAAAACGCTTGAAAAAGAGGGGGTTAAGTTTTACAAGGTCCCGATTCCGCAATATAACTACGATTCTTAAGTAGTGAACACTATCCGACAACCTCATCCAAAACATCGCGCTCACTTCACCCTTGCCCTGATGGAAGCGGTAGCTTTATTAATACCTCAGTCCCCTTGTCCTCGGAAGACTCAAAGTTTATCTCCCCGCCATGTGCTTTTACAACTAAGTTCGCCATATGGGTGCCTATACCCATACCCTTCCTTTTTCCTGAGGTGGTATATTTTTCAAAAAATGTAGGGCGAAGACTTGAAGGAATAGTACCCCAGTTCTGAACAGCAACCCATATGTGGCTATTTGCATTTTTGATCTTGATCTTTACTCTTCGATCCAGGGGGGATGCCTCAATGGCATTTTTTAAAAGATTGTCCATAGCATTTTGGAGGTACATCCGATCCCCCTTGAAGGAAAGGACGTCCTCTATGGAAAGCGTTTTTTTGTTGTATATCATAGAAATCTCTACATTCTTTTCATCGGCCAAAAAATGTAATGTCTTTCTTGACTGTCTGGCAAGATCCAAAAAGTCAAACTCTGTCTTATTAGGTTGAAAGTGCGGTTGTTCTAAATGGGATATATCAAGATAGGTGTTTACCATGTCCTCCAACTGAACACCGCATTGTTGAATTTGTTTACAATATCCCAATTGATCATCATCCAATGATGTCCTGTTGACAAGGAGATTGGTAAAACCGATTATTCCTATAAGTAGAGATCGCATATCATGTTGCAGCATCTCCTGTTTTGACTTCATTTCCTCATAGCTTTTTTTGTTCTTTTCAGCTTTCAGAGTTTGTTCTTCCTGAAAGCTTTTTTCTTTTAAAGCGGCATTAACAACCTCACAAAGTTTTTTTGCTTTGACCGGCTTGGTTAAGTAGTCAAAAGCCCTACAACGGATCGCTTCTGATGCCGAGCTAAAGGTAGGAAACCCTGAAAGCATAATGATCTGACAAAGGGGATATTTGGCTTGGATAAATTTAAGGATGTCCACGCCGTCTTCTCGCCCGGGAAGAATCCGATCCACTACGGCAACATCAAACTCTTCTTTGGATAATATGGACTTCGCTTTTTCAGCATCTTCCGCCACAAATATTTCATGGCCTACTTCAGAAAGGATACTATTATACAGACGGCGAATAACTTCTTCATCATCCACGACGAGAACTTTTGCCATTCCAGACTCCCCTGAGAATTAAATCGAGGAAAGCGCTTTGTATTTAATTAGGTATTATAATATATTACAAATATCACCTGGCAATGTTGAATGTCAAGTTGAAATCGATATCCAAATCCCGGTCATTATTTACATTTACGGAAAGGATTTCTTCAGTTGAAGAATATGTGGAATAATTTAAATTAAAAAATATACGTAACTACTCAGGTTCACGGTTGCTCGCCTTTTAACCGTGAGCCCCTGAACTTTGCACCTGAGCAGTTACAAAGATACTTGATGAAAGGAGAGGTCTATGAAAGAAATTGAAATAGACAAGAAACTCAGATTGCTCGAAAAGGAGGTCCTTTGTACCGGAGATGAGATAGCCAAGGTAAAACTGGACCTGAAGGCGGAAATTGATGAATTAAAGATTGATGTAGAGACCATTAAGAGACTTGTTAAGAAAACCTTGTCTGGGGGTGAAGAAGAATACAGAAAAGTAAAAGGATCTGTTATAAGAGAAATAAATCCTGAAATGGGTTTACCCAGTGCAGACTAAAGCGAGAGCTTTGCATAACGCGACATTTTTTCGTCAGGCAAGGAAGGCAATCCCGCCTTGGCGGGATTAACCGTAGGAATACATTGTGTATTTTGAGGATTAAAATTTGAAGCCTGACGTAGCATCACGGGCACGAAGTGAAGCGTCAGCGCTCAAAATGGCAGTTATGCAAAGCTCTCAAAGCGCCCGCAACCCCTCAGGCACGAGAGGAATCTTTCCGCATATGGCTTTGTTGATTAACTCTATAGTCGCATCTTTATCCCTTGGGAGCCTTGCTTTAATGGGAAGATAGTTGGATGCGTGGTTGGCGAAAAAAAGCCCTCGTGAAAGTCTGGTATATTCGAACATGGTCTTTAACTCTTCCAGCATCTCTTTGGAAGTAATTAAATCAAATTTGCCTTCCCGGCAGTCTGCATAAAGCTGGGTGTTGGGAAGAAGGATCAAGCTGAGCGCCCCGACATGGTCGGGGTCCATGGCGCTCAAAACCATGCCGGTCTTTTCCGCGTGTATTTGAGAACGATCTCTCCCGGCCACTCCTAATAGAATCGTTGTCGAGAGTTTTATCCCGCTTTCCTTTACCTTCTTTCCCGCGGCAACGATCCCTTCAGCGCTCACTCCTTTTCGTATCTTTTTCAATGTAGTGTCATCACCGCTTTCCACCCCCACATATACAATCCCCAGCCCGTTTTCACGGAGGACTTTTAGCTCATCTAAATTTTTCATGCGAATACTTTTGACATTTGCATAAAGTCCGATTCGTGTTACCCAGGGGAGACGGCTTCGGATCGTTCGTAATAGGCTCAGCAATTTTTCCTGGGGAAGTATGAGAGAATCTCCATCGGTGAGAAAGACCCTGCGTTGATGGGTGCAATAGTGTGCGGCAAAATCGATATCCTTCATTACAATCGATTCGGGTTTTATCTTGAACCGCCTCCCTTTGTATGTTCCGCAAAACGTGCACTTGTTATGTGAGCATCCCACGGTAACTTGCAGGATGATACTGAATGCCTCGCTTGGAGGACGGATTATGGTACCTTCGTAATGCATGATATTGTCCGCTGAACAAGGCGGTGTTCTTCCGGCATTGGAGGGTTGGAGTAATGGAGTAGCGGAGTAATGGAAAAAAAATATCCAACACTCCAGCACTCCACTACTCCAATGAACTCAAGTTGTCCCATCACAAATGGCTCTGCATGCACAGCGCCCTCAATAGAAATCAGTTTATTTTAACACTATTGATATATTTTGTTCTTTAAATCAATCTAAAAACAGCAAAACAGAGCTTGATGATTAAAAACGGTTATGTTAATTTGCAGCCAAGTACCTTTTTTTGCATAAAAATTGTAATACGAAAACATAGTCCGCAGATTACACAGATTAGGGAAATATAGTTTATTAATCTGCGAAAATCAGCGTAATCTGCGGATTGTTTAACCTTTTTCTCCTTTATAACACTACTTAAGGAGGCTCATTTGTCTGAAAAACTTAGACCACAACTGTACGGCATCTTTGGACATCCGGTTGCGCACAGTCTTAGCCCGGCTATGCACAATGCGGCATTCAGCCACTTGCGAATCGAGGCCTGCTATATTCCTTTTGATGTGACAGATATCAAAGCCGCGATTCAAGCAGTGCGAACGCTCGGCATCCGTGGGGTCAGCATCACTGTTCCCCATAAGATATCAATAATGTCGCACCTGGATCATATTGACGACACAGCGCAAAAAATAGGCGCGGTCAATACAGTGGCAAACCAGGATGGAAAATTAACCGGAACCAACACAGACGGTATCGGTGCAATTAGAGCCCTGTCAAAAGCAGGGTCTTTAAAAGACAAGCGTATTGTTGTAATTGGCGCCGGCGGGGCTGCTCGAGCCATAGGATTCGGGGTGCGGTCCGTAGGCGGGAAAGTTATTATTGTGAACCGTACCATTGACCGAGGTCGCAAACTGGCCGAGGACTTGGGATGCGATTTTGTACCGTTGGACGAAATTACGGCCGCGGACGCGGATATCATTGTCAATGCCACTACTGTCGGGATGCATCCGGATTCAGATAAGTCTCCCGTCCCTTACGAATGCTTAAAACCCGGCATTGTAGTAATGGACGCGGTTTACAGTCCCTTAAAGACACGCCTTTTAAAAGAAGCGGAAACACGGGGATGTATGACCATTAATGGTCTTTATATGCTGGTGTATCAGGGCGCCGCTCAGTTTGAGATCTGGACCGGGGAAAAAGCTCCGGTCGACTTCATGTTGGGGGCTGCCAAAGACAAGATAGAAGATTGAGGGAAACAAACAATGAAAACAATTCAATCGATAGGAGCAGCCGAAGCTGTTGTAATCGTTCCAGGTTCCAAGAGCTATACGCACAGAGCATTGGTTGCCGCTGCATTGGCTGACGGAGACAGTGTTATAGAAAACGGCCTGTTTTGTGACGATACTTATTACACAATGACGGCCCTGAAAAAATTGGGAGCCGTTATTGATCATGTTGATAATAATTTTAGTGTTACAGGGACAGGGGGAGAACTCTCGGAATGTTCCGATACTCTTCAATTCGGCAACGCAGGGACCTCTATCCGCTTTTTGACCGCCGTTACAGCACTCGGGAAAGGTACTTACACACTTGCCGGAAATACCAGGATGTCGGAGCGACCGATCCAAGACCTTCTGGATGGACTGAATCAGATAGGCGTTCACGCTTACTCGGTCAATGGGAACGGATGCCCTCCCGTTTGCGTAGAAGCCAACGGCTTTGAAGGTGGAAGTCTTTCCCTTAAGGCTAATGTCAGCAGTCAGTACCTTTCGGCCCTTTTGCTGGTGGCGCCTTACACTATAAATGGGCTTGATATAAAGATTGTCGGCGAATTGGTTTCACGACCGTATGTTACAATGACTACAGAGGTCATGGAACGGTTTGGCGTAAAAGTGGAACAAATAAATCAGAATAGATTTTACGTAGCAGGTCACAAAGTATACGTACCCATCCGTTTGTCAATAGAACCTGACGCCTCCAATTCAAGCTATTTTTGGGCTGCGGCAGCCATTACTCGCACCCGGATCAAGGTTGCCGACATTAAGCGTACGTCGCGCCAGGGAGACTTGAGGCTTTTGGACCTCCTTGAAGAGATGGGGTGCAAGATAGAAGAAGAACTCGACGGAATCAGCGTGCAGGGAGGGCCATTGCGGGGCATTACAGCGGACATGGGGATGATGCCCGATGTCGTGCCGACCCTTGCAGTGGTGGCTGCTTTTGCCGAAGGAACCACGACAATTCGCAATGTAGCTCATCTTAAAGTAAAGGAAACTGATCGGTTAGCCGCGGTGAAGAATGAACTGACAAAGATGGGGATTAATGTTGAGCTACTTCCTGACGGATTGATTATAGAAGGAGGGCGCCCACACAAGGCGGTTATCGACACTTACGATGACCATCGGATTGCAATGTGCTTTGCAGCGGCCGGACTTGCGGTCCCAGGCATTCAAATCAAAAATCCAAGCTGTGTAGAAAAATCATTTCCGACCTTTTGGGAAACACTGGCAAAACTGTACTGATCGAGTCTCAACAATTCTTAGTTTTCGTCCAGAAATGGTAGATTTTGTTCCAAGACAAGGCCGCCCCAGAGGAATAGCGTTGCATTCCACAGGGCAGGCACAAAGGCTTCTACCGGAGGCGTAGCAACGCCACGACGAGGATGGAAGCCCGCGAGAACGCGGTATAGGGGCAAAAGTTGCCATTTCTGGATGGACTCTAAATAGAGACCCAGGGGGAAAACATGTCCTTTATCATAACTACCACCAACACACTTCAAGGCTACGAGATAGAATCATATCTGGGACCGCTCATGGTCCCGTCTGTTGGAGCCGGGAGTTTTATAAAGGATTGGTTCGCTCGATTCACGGACTTCTTTGGCGGAAAGTCCAAATCGTATCGGCGCACCTACGAAGAATTGCTCAGCGCCGGACTTACAGAA
>JBDRFJ010000243.1:0-50309 GCA_043818915.1 Pseudomonadota bacterium
GAACCCTACCGTTATCTGCGCTATCTATTTGATAGACTGCCGGTGGCTGAGACGACCGAAGATTATAAATCCCTGCTTCCACAATATTTGAGCCCAGAACAACTGAAGCTAAATGCTTAGTGCGGTTTATTAAGCGCTTACAAAGATCTTCATTTTTAACTACATAATCTGTTATGCCTAAAACAAAGCCCTTTTCTATATCCACAATTTTCTCTCGAGTAGTTGCCAAGACCACCGGTATGTCCTCTATCTCGGGCGTAATGCTTAACATACGAAGAAATTGCCAACCATTCATTACCGGCATATTGACATCCAAGATAATTAAATCCGGCTTTTCTGCCTTAGCTATCTCCAGCCCCTTCTGACCATCACCGGCACTGATAACTATGAACCCGGCCTCTTCCAGAGCTTCTCTAAATGTAGCTTGAATCATCTTTGAATCATCAATTAATAAAATAGTATTACCCATTGTTCACCTCAGCGCTTCAGTGTCTCTTAAACTGTGTGTTCCATCGGGTCTCACTGTGTTCGGTACCGATAGTCCCGAAAAGGTCAAATTGTATATATATTTTTATACTTCTGATTGGATTTTCAGGCAAGTCAAAAAAGGGGGCAGAGGGGACGTTGTTGAATTTGTTGACTTATTTCGCAACATTCTGCCTGCCTCCAATAGCTATTCAACGAGGTCAACTACGCCCCCTCTGTCCTCCCCTGGCGAATGAGCCGTCGCACCTGTCCTACCATATAGAGGGGAAGCGATAACAGGCGATAAGGGATATTGAGTCCGTCGGCCAGGGCTGTCCGCGATTCAAGTACGGAAGGAGTGTCAGTGTTAAAGCGGACGCCAAGGGATCGGTGTTTTTCGCGCAAGAAGAGATGGAGCGACTTGAGAGTCCCGCTTTTGCCTGCCTTAACTTCAATGGGGACAACAAGTGCATCTTCGGAAATCACGTAATCAACCTCGGCCGATGAATTCTTCTTTTCTCGAATCCAGTAGTACACCTCGGGTTCACAATAAGGATGCTGGGCAAACAGCAGATGTTGCCCGATATATTGTTCACAAACCGCACCGGCGTTGACTCTCATAACATCCCCCGCCTTTTCATAATCGAGCAAATTCAGGCCGGTGATTGTTGACATCAGGCCGACATCGAGAAAGAGAATCTTGAATTTTTTTGAATTTATTGTTGCCCCGAGAGGGATGCCGCTACATGATGAATGATAGACCGGGTATGCTACGCGGGCCTGGAACAGGAGATTCAAAGCCTTTGCCAGATCCCCTGATCTCTCATTACGATCTACGTTGACATATTTGAACTTTGAGCCTGCAAGAACCGGAATTTTCTTGAACAGAAGCTGGAGGCGTTGTTGCTTGACCCTCTTTGCGTACTTGTTGAAATCGTCCTGAAAGGTTGCGATGAGTCCATGTTTTATTGATTCGCATTCCTGCCATGAATTACTGTTGAGATAAACCGCAACGGCTTCGGGCATGCCGCCGGTAACCAGAAAAATTCGGAGCAGATCCATAAGCTGGCGGTGAAGCGGCTCGGGTATGCTGTCGCCTAAAGAAAACTCATTAAGGAATGTTACCAGCTTGATTTTTCCGGCCGCCAACAAAAACTCTTGAAACTGCATAGGCCCCAGGTGCAGGTACTCAATACGTCCCACCGGCATGGAGAACGCGGGCTCTTCAAGGGCAAATTCCAACAGGGAACCAGCGGCGATGACATGCACTTCGGGCAGTTCCTCATAAAAATACCGAAGCGAGCCAAGCACCTCCGGCGTCGCCTGAATCTCGTCGAGAAACAGGAGCGCGGCGCCTGACTGTATGGAGATATTATATTGCAATTCCAACAATTGAACAATCTTGCGGGGGTCCTTTGAGCTAAAAAGCGATGCAATCTCGGGGTCGCGTTCGAAATTGATTTCCACCAACTGATCAAAGTGTTTTTTAGCAAACAACCGGACCAGGTATGTCTTCCCCACCTGTCTGGCTCCCCGGATGACCAGAGGCTTGCGGTTTGGCTTTGATTTCCAAGTTTTCAAATATTCCAGCGCGAAACGAAGCATGTTTCCACCTTTGAGTCTTTTTCATGGGTTGTTAAACCAGCAATAATGATATTATCAAGGGTAATTTTATTATAAAATATAAAAAAAGCAAGGGTTTTCTATGGGGAGTATTTTTGGACTTTTTACGAAACCATCAAATTAGCTTGTTATCAGGCGCCTTATTTTGTTATCTATTGGGCATGCGTCTTCAAAAACAATATATTGAAACAGCGGTCTCCCTCCCCGTAACAAAGACCTTTCATTACGAAGTCCCGGAACCCTTTCAAGAGCGAATAGAGATAGGACACAGGGTTTGGGTCCCTTTCGGCAGTCAGCAGATCACGGGATATGTGCTCGATTTTTCCAGGCCCCCCTGTGACACTTCTATAAAGAAGATTTTGGACGTCCTGGATGACACCCCTCTGTTTCCCGCCCATATGGTATCCTTCTACCGATGGATCGCGCGATACTACCTCCATCCCATTGGCGAGGTAATCAAAGGGGGGCTGCCCGGCGGGATTAATACCGCTGTCGTGCAAACAGTTTCTCTGACGGAAAAAGGAAAGGCCGCCATGAGGAAAGACCGCAATCAGGTCGAATCAAAGATTCTCGAACTCCTTAAAGAGAATGATACGCTTACGTTGAAAGGCTTGGACCAGCGTATGGGTCACTGCGTGCCCCGTTCTCTGATTTACGGTATGGTCCGGGCCGGATCGATTGCCCTTTCTCGAAAAATAACGCCAGGCAGAGTCTCTCCTAAATGGGAATGGTATGTTACGGCAAAAGAGGAAGTAGCGATCCCGGGCCGCTTTTCTCAATCCCGCCAAAAGCTGCTGGATGCAATAAAGACAAAGCGTGAGATCTCCCTTAAGGCGCTCAAAGAGATTGTCCCTACGGCAGGCCGCCTCGTCCGGTTAATGGCGGAAGACGGGCTCGTTGAGATGGTTAAGCGCCCTGTGTATCGCGACCCCTTTGGAGAACCGATTGAAGGGGATATCTTTGCGCCGGAATTGATGCCTGAGCAGGCAAAGGCGGTATTCGCGATAAAGGAGGGCCTGACAAGAGGGGGTTTTGAGACCTATCTTCTCCATGGCGTTACCGGAAGTGGAAAGACGGAGGTCTATATGCGGGCCGTGGCGGATGTTCTGGAGATGGGGAAAGAGGCCCTGGTACTGGTTCCGGAGATTGCCCTGATTTCCCAGACCGAAAGACGTTTCCGCGCTCGGTTCGGCGATCGTGTCGCGCTTTTGCACAGCGGTTTGACCGATGGGGAGCGTTATGATCAGTGGATGCGTATACGTAAAAAAGAGGCCGGTGTGGTTATCGGCGCCCGTTCCGCGGTCTTTGCGCCTTTAGAAAATTTAGGACTTGTTGTTGTGGATGAAGAGCACGACGATTCTTACAAGCAGGAGTCCGGCTTGCGGTACAACGGGCGAGATCTCGCAATCGTGCGGGCAAAAATTGCCGGCGCCGTGGCCATGCTCGGGTCCGCCACCCCTTCCCTCTCATCGTATCATAACAGCCTCACCGGAAAGTCTCACAGGCTTACCCTTTCAAAGCGGGTCCGTGAACAGGCGCTTCCTGAGGTTACAGTGGTAGACCTTCGCAAGCAAGAGGGACGCCGCCGGAACATTTGGTTTTTAAGCCGTGAACTTAAAGAGGCGATTAAGACGACCCTTGACCGGGGTGAACAGATCCTATTGTTTCTAAACCGGCGTGGGTATGCCTCCTTTCCAATGTGTGCTAAATGCGGGAAGGCGGTCCGATGCAAAAATTGTGATGTATCTCTTACCTTCCACCAGGGCGCAAATGCCTTTCGCTGCCATTATTGTGGATTTTCACGTCCTGGAATTTCTGCCTGCGAAGGGTGCGGATCGGAAAAGACAATCCTTCTGGGCCTTGGGACCGAAAAAGTGGAAGCTGCTATGAAAGAGTTGTTTCCGGAGGCCCGGGTGGCCCGTATGGATCGGGATACCACATCGCAAAAAGGGGCGCTTCTGAAGCAGTTAAAAGCGCTTCGAAAAGGCGCCGTGGATATACTTATTGGGACCCAGATGGTCGCCAAAGGACATGATTTTCCCGGGATCACGCTGGTGGGGATTGTATGCGCGGATCTGTCTCTTAATTTTCCTGATTTCAGGGCGGCGGAACGGACGTTTCAGATACTTTCACAGGTGGCGGGGAGGGCGGGACGCGGTGATCGGCCCGGGAAGGTGATACTGCAAACCTATAACCCGGAACATTTTTGTATACTCACCGCCAGAGACCAGGACTGCGAGGCATTTTACAAAGAAGAGACGCCGTTCAGGGAAGCGCTTGGGTATCCCCCGTTTTCCCGGCTTGTCCAGTTGATTATTCTGGGAAGCGATCGTAAAAAGACATTCGCGGCAGCGCAGTTAATCGGGAAGATTTGTAAAGCTTTGCAGGCGGAAGATGATACGCTCAGAAAGGAAATTACCGTCTTGGGACCTGTCGCGGCCCCAATTTCCCGGCTTCAGAAAAAATACCGTTGTCAGCTTCTTCTCAAAGGATTGAGGGCCGGCTCGCTCCATGCGTTGGTGACGAAATTGATGAAAGGCTCGGAAAAGGCGGTCCGGGAAGCAAGAGTAAAAGTGGTCGTGGATGTTGATCCGGTCTCTATGTTATAATCTAAATTGCTCAACTTAGGTATAAGAGAGATCTACCGGTCATCTCTTTTGGCTGGGGGATTTCCATGAGGTGAAGCATGGTAGGCGCAATATCGCACAGAGCCCCTTCGCTCAATTTTGCTTCTGCGCGTGTGTCGTCTACCAGGATAAATGGGACTGGATTAAGCGTATGCGCTGTATGAGGGCTGCCGTCTTTTTGCATTATCTGCTCGGCATTGCCGTGGTCTGCCGTAATCAAGGCGATTCCCCCTCTTTTGAGAACTGTGGGGACTATCCCGGCAATACATTCATCCACTGTCTCGCACGCCTTAACAGCAGCAGACAACACGCCTGTGTGACCGACCATATCCAGATTGGCAAAGTTGAGGATGATAACATCATACCGGTCTGAATCGATACGCTTTATGACCTCATCCGTCACTTCATAGGCGCTCATCTGGGGCTTTTGATCATAAGTTCGCACTTCCTTTGGAGAAGGGATGAGACAACGATCCTCTAAGGGGAAGGGTGTTTCTTCGCCGCCGTTGAAAAAATAGGTGACATGGGCATATTTTTCCGTTTCCGCGATTCGAAGTTGGCGGAGTTTTGCTTTGCTTACGATTTCGCCAAATATATTGACGAGATGTTCCGGCGGGAAGGCGACCGGAAAGGTAAAGTGCTCGTCATAAAGAGTCATTGATACATAGTCGGCAAGCTGTGGCCTGGGATTTGCCGGAAACCCGTCAAAGTTCGGCTCTATAAAAGCACGGCTGAGTTCGCGCGCACGGTCTGCCCGAAAATTGAAAAAGATTATCCCATCCTGGTCACGAACAGTGGCGGCAGGGTTGCCTGATGTGTCAGTAATGATTGTGGGTTCGATGAATTCGTCGGTCTCTCCCCGTTCATATGCCGAACTGACCGCGGTAATCGGATCCGGAGCCGGAATGCCGGTCCCGGATGTCAGCATTTTATATGCCTTTTCGACCCGATTCCACCTTTTGTCCCGGTCCATAGCATAGAACCTGCCGCAGATAGTGGCGATTTTGCCTATCCCCTGACGACTTAGTTCTCCCTGCAGGGTACGGATGTAATCGATGCCACTGTGCGGGGGCGTGTCTCTCCCATCCGTGAAACAGTGAACGTAGATATTATACAGGTCAGTGCGTTTGGCCAGTTCGATAAGTGCAAAGATGTGATCCATATAACTGTGTACGCCTCCGTCTGAGACCAAACCCATAATATGGAGGGCGGAGTTATTCTTTTTGACCTTTGAGATCACCTGGCCGAATGTCTTGTTATCAAAAAACTCTCCGCTTCGAATAGCGCGGTTGATCTTGCTGATCTCCTGGTAAACCACTCTGCCGGCGCCGATGTTAAGGTGACCGACCTCGGAATTACCCATAATCCCCTCCGGAAGGCCTACAGCTTCTCCGGATGTTGCCAGACGCGTGGAAGGATAAGTCTTGAAAAGTTTGTCCTGAAAAGGGGTGCGGGCCTGAAAGATAGCATTGCCTTCTCCCGGCGGCGCAATTCCCCATCCGTCCAGAATGCATAACATTATCGGTCTGCGGTCTAACATGGGGTTTTCCCTCCAACAGTTACTTTCGATTTAGGGATTGCGGAA
Organism: Pseudomonadota bacterium; assembly: GCA_043818915.1. GTDB lineage: Bacteria > Desulfobacterota > Desulfobacteria > Desulfobacterales. The sequence continues at coordinate 6,301 of JBDRFJ010000243.1, forward strand.
CATACAAGAATTTCGGATAAATACGAATATCGAATATCGAAATCCGAAACAAATTCAAAATTCAAATTTCATAATGTTCTAAACATTAGTAGCCACTGGCTTTGATATTTTTTGCTTGATATTATTGAGGCAAGACTGTCGAAATATTTTGTTTTGGATTTCATATTTTGGGCATTTGGTATTGTTTCGTATTTCGTATTTCGTATTTCGAATTTTATGCCTCAGAGAGCCACAGCATCCCCCCACTTTTCTTAATTTCTTATTTAATTTCTATCCTTTTCGCATCTGACCACAAGCCTTCGAGGTCATAGAACTCACGGATCGGCTCAAAGAATATATGGACTACCACATCTCCATAATCTATCAGTACCCACTGGCCACCCTGCAACCCTTCAACACCGAGTGGGCGTATGCCCTGGTTTTTTAAGCTATAGAGTACGTGTTCCCCTACCGCGGAGACCTGTCGAGAGGATCTTCCGGTGGCGATGATAAACGTATCCGTGAATGAAGATATACCGCATACATCTAATACCACGAGATCTAAAACCTTTTTTTGCTGCAAGGCCTTAACGCACTGCTTCCATGTTTGGATATCGGGCTCTTGCTTATGGTTTTCAGACGCTTTTTCAGGCATCATTTATATATTCCTTTATTAATGATGTATTCTTCGACTACCCTGGGGACCAGATAGCGTATTGAACGTCCGTTCCGCACTATGCCCCGGATCCTTGTTGACGAGATATCAAGCGATGTAACATCTTGAAAGAACACGGTGCGCAGTTCATGGTGCAGGTAGCGCTTTTTTTCATGGTCGTGTCGATAACCCGCAGAGATGTGTTCGGTCAGGAATCTTTCCAATGCATGCGGTAATCCGGGACGTGCCAATACAACAAAGTGACTTAGTTGAAACAGTTCCTTATACGATTTCCAGGTATTGATTTCGAGGAATGCATCCATTCCCACAATAAAAAACAGTTCTGTCTCCTCACCAGCGCTTTTTTCGAAATGTCTCAATGTTTCTACAGTATATGAGAGCCCCGGCCGCCTAATTTCAACTTCAGAGGCCTCGAAAAAAGGATTATCAGCCACGGCCCGCCGGACCATCTCCAACCGATCTGCGGCAGTTATGGGAGGTTCGACCTGTTTATGGGGGGGAAGTGCGGAAGGAATAAAAGTGATCCGGTCCAGATGGATCTTTTCCCGAATCTCTTCTGCAGCGCGAAGATGGCCGAAATGTATCGGATTGAATGTTCCTCCTAATAATCCCAGGCGCATAGCTCTATGTACGGATCTGACCGTTTCCAAACACGATAAACTTGGTCCCTGTTAGTTCTTCCAGTCCCATCGGGCCAAAGGCATGAAGCTTGGATGTGCTGATACCTATCTCCGCTCCAAGGCCCAGTTGGCCTCCGTCGTTAAAACGGGTAGACGCGTTCACCAATACTACCGAAGAGTCAACCTCTCTGAGAAAACGGTTTGCCCTGGCATAGTCAGACGTAACAATGGCCTCCGTATGATTGGAGCCGTATCGGGCTATGTGTTCCATGGCCTCGTCCATATCTTGTACAACACGTATTGCAAGAATAAGGTCAAGATACTCTGCCGGCCAATCAGCTTCTTCAGCTTGTTCTATTTCCGGAAGAAGCCAACAGGTTGCAGGACAACCTTTGAGTTCTACCCCGGCCTCTTTAAAACGGTCCGCCATACGGGGCAAAAAAGCCTTGGCTATTTCTTTGTGAACCAGGAGCGTCTCCATAGCGTTACAGACTCCCGGGCGCTGTACCTTGGCGTTAAAACAGATTGTTTCCGCCATGTCGAGGTCTGCGCCTTTGTCCACATAAACATGGCATACCCCTTTGTAATGTTTTAATACAGGGATACGCGAATGTTCCACTACAAACCTGATCAGCCCCTCTCCCCCTCTTGGAATAATCAGATCAATGTATTCCTCCTGCGCCAGCAGAGCGTTGACCGCGCTTCTGTCCCTCACAGGGACCACCTGCGCGGCAGCTTCAGGAAGCAGGGCTTCCGCGAGCGCTTCCTGAATGATTTTCGACAGGATGAGGTTGGAATGGAGAGCTTCCGATCCCCCCCGAAGGATAACAGCGTTTCCTGACTTCAGACACAGGCTTGCCGCGTCTACGGTTACGTTCGGCCGGGACTCATAAATAATCCCGATTACCCCTAACGGTATGCGCATCTTGCCTACCTGCAGCCCATTAGGCCGGATCCACATCTTGGTAACCGCGCCAACCGGGTCGGGGAGTTGCACTACTTCGCGAAGACCTGACACCATCGATTCAATTGTAGAGTCTTTTATTGTAAGCCGGTCGATCATTGCGGCAGAGAGCCCCTTCTCCTCTGCATACGCAAGGTCCTTTTTATTCTCTTCCTTGATCGCATCTTTTTTATCTAACAGCTTCTGAGCAATCCGCTCCAAGGCGTTGTTTTTTTTATCCGTACCGCAAGTGGCCAGTATCCTCGCGGCCTTTTTAGCGCCGCGTGCCATAGATAGAATGGTTTCTTCGACTGACATATAGTACTCCTTAGATAAATTCGAAATCCGAATATCGAAATCCGAAACAAATCCGAAATTAGAATATCAAATGTTCAAAACATTATTTAATCGAACGCACTATTAATTCCTTCCGGATAACAGCATGCTCTTCCAAAACATATTGTTGAGCGCTGACGCTTCACTTAGTGCCGGATTTCGAATTTTGGTTATTCGTTTTTGTTTCGGATTTCGATATTCGAATTTCGGATTTAATTATGCACTGGATTTCGAATTTACTTAATTACTACTAGATTATCCCTATGAATCACCTCATCATAATATTTGTATCCGAGTTGCTTTTCGATCTGCCCGGTTTTTAGTCCCATCATTTTGCGAATATCGGCTGATGTATAATTGACCAATCCTGTGGCGATCGGTTTTTTGTTACTATCCACACATTGAACCGGCGCCCCGATTCCAAAGGTCCCCTGAACGTCGACAATGCCGGCGGGAAGAAGGCTTTTGCCCTGTTCGACAATCGCCCTTCGAGCTCCCTGGTCGACCGTTATAACACCTTTAGGTTTTAAGGTAAAGGCGATCCAGCATTTTCGGCTCGTCATTCTTTCCTTTCTCGGAAGAAACAGAGTGCCGATTTCTTGGGCCTCAAAGATTCTTTTTAGTACATCAGGAGCAAGACCGTTCGCTATGATCATTGGAATGCCGCTAAGGGTAACCTTTTTCGCCGCCTGGACCTTGCTGTACATCCCACCGGTCCCCACGGCGCCCGGTATCTTGCAAGCCGCTTTTTCGAGTGCACGATCAATGGTGGTTACAAGCGGGAACAATGTGGCGTCTGGATTGACACGAGGGTCCTTGTCGTAAAGTCCGTCAATATCGGTTAGATTAATCAAAAGGTCGGCGTCCATGAGATGGGTAATCATGGCAGACAGTGTATCATTGTCGCCGAATTTTATTTCCTTTACAACTACTGTGTCATTTTCATTGATAATTGGAACGATATCCCATCCTAAAAGGGTGTAAAGCGTATTGCGTGCGTTCAGATACCGCCTGCGGTTGGAAAGATCATCCATGGTCAAAAGTATCTGCGCGACCTTCTTACCACAGCGTTCAAAGGCCTTTTCGTATTCCATAATAAGGCGGCTCTGCCCCACGGCAGCGGTGGCCTGTTTTTTCGGAATGTCAGCAGGATGACAGGAAAGACCGACCTTTTTAAGGCCTGATGCAATAGCGCCTGACGACACCAGAAGTACTTCCACACTTTTCTTCTGTATTAGCCAACAGATCTCTCCGGCCAACCGGTTGACTATCTCTGTGTTTAAATCAAGATTTTTTGTAAGGACTCCGCTTCCAACCTTGACAACTACCCGCCGGACGCGTGAAATGATTTCTTCTCTCAAACCCTATATTCCTCCAGCAATTTTGCCAGATGCTCTTTCAATGGGCTCACACCTTCTCCGGTCAACGCCGAGATGATCCAAACATCAGGGTCTGTATCGCGTATCGCCTCTTGAAACAAGAGAGCAGCCTTTTCAGTTCCGGGCTGATCCTTCTTGTTGAGAACTATCACTTGAGGCTTTTGGGAAAGCGTTGAATCAAAATGTTCGAGTTCTGTATTAATAGAATGATATTTTTTTAAAATATCATCTGATTCCAGACTGGTCAAGTCGATCATGTGAACTAAGAGCAAGGTTCGTTCCACGTGGCGGAGAAACCGGGTGCCAAGGCCTACCCCCATATGTGCCCCTTCAATAAGCCCCGGGATGTCGGCTACCACAAAAGGAGGATATGGATCGAGTTCGACCACGCCGAGGTTGGGTATGAGAGTGGTAAACGGATAATCGGATATCTTGGGCCGAGCAGAGGATATTCTGGATATTAGGGTTGATTTCCCTGCGTTAGGGAAACCGATAATTCCGATATCGGCCAAAAGTTTGAGTTCTAATTTTAGAGAAATGGACTCGCCGGGGCTTCCTTCTTGGGCAAAACGAGGGGCTCTATTGGTTGAGGAGGCAAAATGTTTGTTTCCCTTTCCGCCTCGTGCTCCTAGTGCTACTACAAAGCTTTCATTGTCTCGTGTCAGGTCTTGTAAAAGGGCTCCTCCCTCAAGATCCTTGACGAGAGTTCCCACAGGGACCTTTACAATTAGATCCTTTCCATTTTTTCCTGTTCGCTTTTTTCCCTGACCGTCTGTTCCGTTCGGGGCCTTGAATCGCTGTTTGAAGTGGAAGTGAGAGAGGGTTCGAAGCTGGTTGGCGGCTTTTAATATGACATCGCCGCCCTTGCCGCCATCGCCGCCGTCCGGGCCTCCCCTTGGGATATATTTCTCACGGCGAAAGCTGACACACCCATTTCCGCCGGATCCGGCTTGGACCAAAATGACAGCTTCATCGATGAATTTCATGAGTTTTGTGGAGGACGAGCATTATGAGGCGTAGACGCTGACCTTCTTTCGGGTCTTACCAAGGCGCTCGTAGGTGACCACCCCGTCTATTTTTGAAAACAGCGTATAATCTTTGCCCATTCCTACATTTTCGCCGGGATGGATTCTTGTGCCTACCTGGCGAACAATAATATTTCCTGCGCGGACTACCTGGCCACCGTATATTTTGACGCCTCTACGCTGCGCATTGCTGTCGCGACCGTTTCTTGAGCTTCCGCCTGCTTTTTTATGTGCCATGAGCTAAGTCTCCTTACTCCTTATGCTAACTTTATGGAATCGATTTTCAGCGCTGTGTAATCCTGGCGATGACCTTGTTTTTTTCGATATCCCTTGCGGCGTTTGTATTTAAAGACAATGATTTTTTTCCCTCTATCCTGTTCCACAATATGTCCCGACACTGTTACATTGGAAAGGGTAGGCCGGCCTACCAGGACATTATCGTTCTCTGAAACCATAAGGACCTCGTCAAAAGAGACGGATGTTCCCACATCACCTGGTACTTTTTCAATTCGTATGGTATCACCTTCAGAAACTCTGTGTTGTTTTCCCCCGGACGATATTACCGCGTACATATTAGTAGAGCCTCCAATCAAAAATTTATGAATGTATTAACAAAACAAATTCATATAACGTCTTAATGGAGTTATGTCAATAACATTTTTGTTGACATAACATTTTTGTTGAGTTCGGAAGAAGTCGTTAACGAGCTATTTGAACCTTGCGCAACGATTTATTACATGCTACATAAAACATTTCTTTTTATTTAATCAGTTTAAACCATTACCTCGGGTCGTGGTGTTATAAAAAAAGTTTTTTCCCTTAAAAAGGGGTTCTTTAAAATGATTAACATCCTTAACTTTAGGCGCTTAAACCAGGGCGCCTTGCAGGACTTACATAAGTAAATGGTATGCTCGTATTAGGAATTGATACCTCTTGTGACGACACATCGGCTGCTGTTGTGAGGGACGGTACGGAGATCCTTTCCAACGTAGTTGCTTCGCAGATTCAGGTGCACCATCCCTATGGTGGTGTGGTGCCGGAGTTGGCTTCAAGAAGGCATATAGAATGGATACTTCCGGTAGTTTATGACTCTATTAACAAGGGCGGAATTGATCCGAGCATGCTGGATGGAGTGGCGGTAACTGCAGGCCCCGGGCTGATAGGAGCGCTCCTGGTGGGTCTTAATTTTGCGAGGGCGTTTGCTTATGGCCGATCTCTCCCCTGGGTCGGCGTGAATCATTTAGAGGGTCACATTGCGGCAATTTTTTTGGAGGAGGACCCTCCTGACTTTCCATTCGTGGCTCTTTTGGTCTCCGGAGGACATACGATCCTATATTATGTCACCGGAACCGAGATATTTGAACTAATGGGCCAGACACGGGATGACGCGGCAGGTGAGGCGTTTGATAAGGTTTCAAAAATGCTCGGGTTAGGTTACCCCGGGGGAAAGGCGATTGACGAACTTTCTCTCAAGGGTGATCCTACAAAGATCGCGTTTCCACGCGCATATATGAACGACTATCGCTTTGATTTTAGTTTTAGCGGGATAAAGACATCCGTCGCGCGTTATTTACAAACACACAGCGCGTCTTTTGAGATGGAAATCCCGGACATTGTGGCGGGATTTCAAGAAGCAGTCATTGATGTATTGGTTCAGAAGGCATTTTGGGCCCTACAGGAAAGAGGATGCAACCGGTTGGTCGTGGTAGGGGGAGTGGCGGCAAACAGTGCGCTCAGAAAGCGTATGGAGGCTGAGGCTTCGCGTGTTGGTGTTGCATTGCATATACCTACTCCCGAACTTTGCACGGATAATGCGGCAATGATAGCAGCCGCCGGCTATCATTGCCTTGTAAAGGGTGAACGGGGGGCGCTGGATATGGATGCGTTCTCGAAGAGCGCTGCGAAGAAGATGGTATAAGTTTAGCAGTCCACAGTCAGCTATCAGCCTTGGGCTATTGCTCAAAAAAATTCGAAATACGAAGTACGAAGCACGAAACAATATCAAATTACCAAAATATGAAATTCAAAACAAATTGACTCCCTTGTGGTTTGAAACATTTATAAAATTTGAATATTCGGATTTGTTTCGGATTTCGATATTCGGATTTCGAATTTAGTCCGCCTACGGCGTATGGATGGTCATACACAGGATTAAAAACCCCAATTATGCCTGTTCAAAGTATATTTCCTATGACTATTAAACGAACTATTCATTACTGGATAATACGCGTAAAACGATTAAACGGAGATCCGCACTATGTCGCAACAGGTATGGCTATAGGCGTCTTTGTGGGAATAACCCCGACTATTCCACTCCATACCGTGCTGGCCCTTGCCCTTGCCTTTTTATTAAGAGTGAGCAAAGTGGCGGCGGCATTAGGCGTATGGTGCAGCAATCCTGTAACCATCCCTTTCTTTTACTACTGGAGCTATAAAATAGGAGCCTTTATTATGGGGACTCCAAACCACTACAACATAGAAAATTCGAGTTTTTTTGACCTTTGGCGGGCCGGACACGACATAGCCATTACAATGCTGCTGGGCGGGGCAATATTGGGGGTACTGCCCGCGGTCTTGAGTTATGCAATAACCTTGAGAATGATGATTATCAAGAATAGACGCAAGCGGGAGCGACGGGCGAAAGAAAGCGCAGCATGACCTCTCCACGATCTTTGCTAAAGGCCTGGGGCGTATACGCTGATAAACGGTGGGGCCAGAATTTTCTGGCTGACCCCCAGATGGCCGATCTAATTGTAAAACGGGCAGGTTTGCAGCCTGATGATATTGTCCTTGAGATCGGCGCGGGCACCGGGGCGCTCACCATTCCCATTGCCCGATCAGTTCAAAAGGTCGTGGCCGTGGAACGGGACAAGAGGATGGTGGGGCTCTTGAGAGATGAGCTTTTGGCCGCGTCAGTAGAAAACGTTATAATCACTCAGGAAAACATTCTGTCATTTGATTTTGAAACACTTGCAAGAACGTGCCCCCGTCCTATCGTGGTGATGGGAAACCTCCCTTACAACATCTCTTCGCAGATATTGATTAGATTAATACAATACAGGGAGGTTATTTCAAATGCTGTTCTCATGTTTCAGAAAGAGTTGGCCGATCGAATCATGGCGCCACCCGGAAACAAGGTTTACGGACGATTGTCAGTAGTGGTACAATATTGTGCAAGGGTAGATCCTCTGATTACGGTAGGCGCTTCTTCCTTTTATCCGAGGCCAAAAGTGGATTCCGAAGTGCTTCGTATCGAATTTGAGACCCCTGTCTCCTATCCCGCAAGGGATGAGTCTTTATTTTTTCGCGTAGTAGGCGCTGCCTTTGGTCAACGGCGAAAGACCATAAAGAACGCGCTCAAGGGGGGCAATCTTGGAATCGGCGCCGAAGGGGTATCAGATGTTCTTGACAGAGCGGGTATAGATTCCCGGCGACGTCCTGAGACGCTCGGCGTGAAGGAATTTGTTGATATAAGTAATCTAATCCAAAAAATTGAGGGATTGAGGAATTGAAGGATGAAATATAAATATGGATAACATCCTTCAATTCGGAATTCCTAAATCCCTCAATTCCTTAATCATAGTTTTAACAGATTGCATACATTGACAATTCGTGATTTGTATGCTAAATATTACAATTTGCCTCTTTGGGGGTAAAAATTCAAATTATTACTAACATACCTCTTGTGCGGCAAGAGGCGGATTGTTTGCGGAAGGCCGGAAAACGGATTGTGCTTGTCCCTACAATGGGGTGTTTACACGAAGGGCACCTAAGCCTGATGCGGCTGGGACGCAAAGAGGGTGATCACTTAGTGGTCAGCATATTTGTAAATCCCACCCAGTTTGGTCCAACAGAGGATTTTGAGGCCTATCCAAGAGATTTTGATCGCGATTGCGATATGGCTGAGTCGGTAGGGGTAGATACTGTCTTTGCCCCGGAGACACGCGCGTTATACGGGAATGGGTATCAAACATACGTAACCCTGGAAAGACTCCCCTTACATTTATGCGGCAAGTCTCGTCCAAGCCACTTTCGCGGCGTCGCTTCCGTGGTAGCTAAACTTTTAAATATTGTCAAGCCGCACACAGCAGTGTTTGGGGAAAAAGATCGTCAGCAATTGGTCATCATTCGGCGCATGGCGGAAGACTTGAACTTCGACGTGAAGATTGTTGGTGTGCCTATTGTTAGAGAACGCGACGGGCTGGCCATGAGTTCCAGGAATTTGTATCTTTCAAAAGAGGAACGGGCCTCGGCAACTGTTCTTTTTCAGGTTCTTCAGACTTCACAAAAGCTTGTGGAACAGGGTGAGCGGAGCCCCGAGCGAATTATTAAAACGGCAAGAGAACTTATCCTGTCAAGATCCCACACCAGAATAGATTACATCTCTATATGTGATCCGGAAACATTGGAGGATGTGGATCAGATTGATAAAGAAGCGTTGATGGCGCTTGCGGTATATGTGGGGAAAGCGCGTTTAATCGACAATGCCATTTTGTGTAATGTAAGTTGATCAAAATATATTCTTGCATTAATTTTATATTGATGTTTAAAACAAAGTTTTAAGAGTGATAAGAGATATGTACAGGACCTTTTTAAAATCAAAAATTCACAGAGCCGTTGTAACTGAAGCAGACCTTAACTATGAGGGGAGCCTTACCGTTGATGCGACTTTGATGAGGGCTGCCGGCATACTTCCGTATGAGATGGTAAAGGTTTATAATATTAATAATGGAGAACGGTTTGAAACATACGCAATTGAAGGGGAACCGGACAGCGGTGTCATATGCCTAAACGGCGCCGCAGCCAGAAAAGGCGTCCCGGGAGATTTGATTATCATTACTTGCTATGTCATGTTGAGCGATGATGAGATAAAAGGGTTTCAATCTGTGCTTATCCATGTGGATGCGCAGAATAGAATAAAGGAGGAAAAATGAGTAACCAAAACTTTCTGTTTACTTCTGAATCAGTGACGGAAGGCCATCCGGACAAGATAGCCGATGCCATATCCGATTCTGTTTTAGACGCTATATTGGCCGAGGACAAGACGGCGCGTGTGGCTTGTGAGACCCTGGTAACAACGGGGATGGTGTTTGTCGCAGGTGAGATTACCACCTCCTGTTATGCGGATATACCTGAAATCGCGAGGGAGACCGTTCGTGAAATCGGCTACGATTCTTCCTCTATGGGATTTGACTGGAAGACATGTGCCGTCATGACCAGCATCGACCACCAATCTCCTGATATTGCCCAGGGAGTCAATGCGGGAGCTGGTTTGTTTAAAGAGCAAGGCGCGGGGGATCAGGGACTCATGTTTGGTTATGCCTCTGATGAAACTCCTGAATTGATGCCCATGCCTATTACTTATGCTCATAAACTTTGCCGGCGTTTGGCGCGCGTAAGAAAAAACGGCTCGCTCGATTTTCTTCGTCCGGACGGAAAATCACAGATTACCATCGAATACAAGAATGGGACCCCCCAACGGGTTGACGCGATTGTTATCGCGGCGCAGCATTCTCCCGATGTTTCCTATTCTGAATTGAAACAAGCGATCATAGAAGAGGTTATAAAAAAGGTGGTCCCCCGTGATATGATTGACGGTGACACGCGCATGTTTATCAATGCCACGGGCCGTTTTGTGATAGGTGGTCCAATGGGAGATTGCGGCCTTACCGGCAGGAAGATCATCGTGGACACCTACGGAGGACAGGGGAGTCACGGCGGAGGATGCTATTCCGGCAAAGATCCCTCCAAAGTAGACCGGAGCGCTTCGTATATGGCGCGCCATGTGGCTAAAAATGTTGTGGCTGCAGGATTGGCCAAGAAATGTGAGATTCAGTTAGCCTATTCGATAGGTGTGGCGGAACCTGTATCCATCCTTGTTGACACATTTGATACCGGGGCTATACCGAACAAACACATCGCAAGCATTGTAGAAGAAGTCTTTGATTTTAGACCGGCCGCTATCATAGAGTATCTCGATCTTCTTCGTCCCATTTATAGAAAGACCGCGGCATACGGGCATTTTGGAAGAGATGAAGAGGGGTTTACGTGGGAAAAGACTAATATGGTTGATGTATTAAAGGATAAGGCAGGGTTGTAGGGGAGACACTTAGAAGAGACACTTAGAAAGGGAACCGAATGAATTACGACATTAAAGACAACAAGCTGGCGGATGAAGGAAAGCTGAGGATCGAATGGGCAAACCAGAGCATGCCGGTGCTTAATCAGATCAGAAAACGTTTTGAAGCAGAACTCCCGTTAAAGGGGATCAAGGCGGCGGCCTGTCTTCATGTTACTACGGAGACGGCAAGCCTGATGCAGACCCTTAAAGCGGGTGGGGCAGAGGTGCAATTGTGTGCTTCCAATCCGTTGAGTACACAGGATGATGTCGCCGCTTCGCTTGTACAGCATGACGATATCCCGGTATTTGCCATCAAAGGCGAGGACAATAAAACCTATTATGACCATATTAACGCGGTCTTGGATATGAAACCGCACATGACAATGGATGACGGAGCTGATCTGGTTTCTACATTGCATTCCGACCGGACCGAACTGATCGGTGGTGTTCAGGGGGGAACCGAGGAAACTACGACCGGAATTATTCGCCTCCGAAGTATGGCAGAGGATGGGGTCTTGAAATACCCGATTATAGCGGTTAACGATGCAAATACGAAACACCTCTTTGATAATCGCTACGGCACGGGACAAAGTACGATCGACGGCATCATTCGTGCTACCAATCGTCTTATCGCGGGGACAAACTTTGTGATATGCGGCTATGGTTGGTGCGGCCGAGGCCTTGCGACACGCGCGCGAGGAATGGGGGCAAATGTTATCATTACAGAGGTTGACCCACTCAAGGCCCTTGAGGCGGTTATGGATGGATTTCGCGCAATGCCCATTGAAGAGGCCGCCAAGCTCGGGAATATTTTTTGTACGCTGACAGGAAACATCAACGTAATCAGGAAAGAACATTTTAGCCTTATGAAAGATGGCGCGATTGTTGCCAATTCGGGGCACTTCAACGTTGAACTCGATTTAAAAGGCCTTGAGGAGATCAGCACCGGCAAGAGAACTATAAGAACTTTCGTAGAGGAATACACTTTGCAGAACGGGAGAAGGGTCAATGTCTTGGGCGAAGGACGTCTGATCAACCTTGCCGCTGCCGAGGGTCATCCTTCAAGCGTTATGGATATGAGCTTTGCGAATCAGGCGTTGAGCGCTGAATATTTAGTCAAACGAGAGTCTCCCCTCAAGGTGGGGGTCTATCCGGTACCGGAAGCAATCGACGCAAAGATCGCGGAAGTGAAGCTCGCTTCTATGGGTATCTCGATTGATAGACTCACCGGGGAGCAAGCGAAGTATCTCACGTCCTGGGACATGGGAACGTAAGTGTCGGGTTGCGGGTTAGTGCCTGAACGAAAAGTCACGTTCAGACAAAATCCGAATATCGAAATCCGAAATTCGAAACAAATTCGAATACCAAATGACAAAATGACCTAAACTAACCCTTTGGGAATCTGATGTTTTTGTCATTGGAGCATTTTTATTTTTGACATTGTTTCGGATTGAGCGCTGACGCTTCACTTCGTGCCGTGTTTCGGATTTCGAATTTTTGACCGAAAAAACAGGGTTTTCGGTCAGGCACGAGTTGAGGATTAAAAATGTTTTTCGTGCAATTAAGTCTTTATATGACAGTGTCAATAAAAAATTTTGTAAGTTGAGAAAGGAGCCTGGTTATGAAGAAGAAGCATGTCTATTTTTTCGGTGACGGAAAGGCCGACGGTAGAGCTGACATGAAAAACTTGTTGGGTGGTAAAGGCGCAAACATTGCCGAAATGGTAAATCTCGGCATGCCGGTCCCACCAGGGTTTACCCTCACCACCGATGTCTGTAATGAATTCTATGAAAGAAAAAAGAAATATCCCTCCGGCCTGAAGCAACAGGTAAACGCAGCCCTGGCGAAGGTGGAGAAGATCATGAAGCGCAAGTTCGGCGATGTAAAAGACCCGCTTCTTCTGAGTGTCCGCTCCGGCGCCCGTGCTTCCATGCCTGGCATGATGGAAACTGTTCTTAACGTAGGGCTTACCACAAAGACCATTCCCGGGCTCATAAAGAAGACCGGTGACCCTCGTTTTGTCTATGATGCTTATCGGCGCTTACTGGCAATGTATTCGGATGTTGTCATGGAAAAGGCCGCGGGTATCGAACCTGAGGAAGATGACGGAATACGGTCTAAGTTGGAGCACCTTTTGGAGAATGTTAAGAAAAAGAAGGGGTATAAGACTGACTTAGACCTCACGGCCGATGATCTCGAAGCGCTATGCAGCCAATACAAGAAGACCATTAAGAAGGTATTGGGGAAAGAGTTCCCGGATGATCCCATGGAGCAACTGTGGGGAGGCATTGATGCGGTCTTCCTTTCCTGGAATGGGAAACGCGCTGTTTCTTATAGGCGCATAGAAGGCCTTCCGGGTGGCTGGGGAACCGCGGTCAACGTACAGGTCATGGTCTTTGGAAACATGGGAGATGACTGTGCCACGGGCGTTGCCTTTACGCGGAATCCCGCCACCGGCGAGAACACCTTTTACGGTGAATGGCTGATCAATGCCCAGGGAGAAGATGTGGTGGCGGGCATCCGGACCCCGTTTGCATTAAACGAGGTCTCAAAGGTTGATACCAACAAACATCTCCCCACCCTGGAAAAGGATATGCCTAAGCTCTACAAGCAGCTCTTTGCGATTAGAAACAGACTGGAACGGCACTACACGGATATGCAGGACATCGAATTTACCATCCAGGAGAGTGTCCTGTACATGCTGCAGACCCGTACAGGAAAACGAAATGGGCCTGCCGCCATAAAGATGGCAGTCGAAATGGCCAATTCAAAGCTGATTTCCAGAGAGACTGCGTTGCAGCGGGTGAGACCCGACCAGATCGATGAACTCCTGCACCCAATGGTTGATCCAAAAGCGGAAAAGACCGCGGTCAAACTGGGAAAAGGACTTCCCGCAGGCCCCGGCGGGGGCGTTGGCAAAATTGTCCTTACCGCGGACAGAGCGGAAGAACTTGGCGTCAAGGGCGAAAAAGTTATCCTGGTAAGAGAGGAGACCTCACCGGAGGACGTACATGGGATGAAACCTTCCCAGGCCATCCTTACCTCCAAAGGCGGGATGACCAGCCATGCGGCGCTTGTTGCGCGCGGCTGGGGAAAGTGCTGTATCGTGGGATGCGGTGATCTTTCCGTAAATCTCAAGGCAAAAACCGCGAAATTCGGGGACACCGTCCTTAAAGAGGGTGACTGGATTACCATGAACGGCACCAAAGGCATGATCTACAAGGGGCAACTCAATCTGGTCACGCTCGACCCAACAAAGAACAAAGAGTACAAGCAATTAATGTCATGGGCTGATAAGGTACGAAAGCTCAAGGTGCGCACCAACGCTGACACCCCCAAGGATGCCGCTGCTGCTATAATGTTTGGCGCGGAAGGGATCGGTCTTGCCCGAACCGAGCACATGTTTTTCGGGGACCGTATATGGGCGATGCGCGAGATGATCATGGCCGACACTCTTGAGGGGAGAGAAAAGGCCCTGGCCAAACTGTTGCCGATGCAGCGCGAAGACTTTTACGGAATTTTCAAAGAGATGAAGGGACGTCCTGTTACTATCCGGCTGCTCGATCCCCCCCTCCATGAATTTGTGCCCCATGAAAAAACCGCACAGAAGGAGATGGCCGCTCGATTAAAGGTAACAGTGAAGCAGGTAGCTGAAAAAATCGAGTTTTTGTCTGAGTTTAATCCGATGCTTGGTCATAGGGGGTGCCGTCTGGGTACCACCTATCCTGAAATTACAGCCATGCAGGCCAGGGCGATCTTTGAAGCTGCCGCGCAGTGCAAGAAGGAAAAGATAAATGTAATGCCTGAGGTAATGGTTCCGCTGATAGGGACGGTGGGCGAATTTACCAATCAAAAGGCAATCATCGAGAGAGTCGCCCAGGAGGTCATGAAAGAGCAAAAGGTAAAGTTTAAATATATGATCGGGACTATGATCGAGATCCCAAGAGCGGTGCTGGTGGCAGGCAGGATAGCCGAACATGCGGAGTTCTTCTCCTTCGGCACCAACGACCTTACCCAGATGACCTTTGGCTATTCACGTGACGATGCCGGGACCTTCCTGCCGGCCTATGTTGAGCACGGCATACTTGAAGACGATCCATTTCAGACCATTGACCAAACAGGTGTTGGTGAGTTGATGAAGATCGGGGTGGAGCGTGGCCGTTCGACACGAAAAAACCTGAAGATCGGTATCTGCGGCGAGCACGGCGGGGAACCTAAATCGGTAGCCTTCTGCCACAAGATCGGCCTCGACTATGTGAGCTGTTCACCCTATCGGGTTCCGATTGCACGGCTTGCGGCAGCCCATGTTGTGTTGGCGGAGAAGAATAAAAAGAAATAAGCGATTGGGCTGATAGCTCATTGCTGATAGTAAATATGAAAAAGGGAGAACTCGGCAAGAGGGTCTCCCTTTTTTTATTATCCTTCCCCTAACCCATTCCACACCACAACCGAATGCTCGCTAAATTTAAGTGTTTGATCTGTGCTTGATAGATATGGTATTATAATTTTTTACGAAACCATCAGGTTCTGTAACAGCACATTTTGCTATCATATTGGATAATATTTTAGTATAATAATATAATCTTATTCTGGCGCAAAAATGGGACATCATTTATCACTCCATTAGCCGCTCAGATTCGAAATAGATACGCTCCCTGTTAATTCGCATCACACTCTTCGTCTTCCTTGACCCTATTAAACGTTTTTTACCGACCTCGGTACCTCACATTTTGGCAGTGCCTGGCTGTTGTAATATCAATTTGGGAGGATCACCATGACAAGAAATAGATTTGAAACCGTCTTACGAGAGCTGTTAAGACCGGCAGGGATTTCTGTGAATGGAGATAAACCCTTCGACGTCCAGGTGCATAATGAAGATGTCTACCGGCGGATCTTGCGGGACGGTGCCCTGGGATTGGGGGAATCCTATATGGATGGGTGGTGGGATTGCCAAGCACTGGACCAATTCATTTACAGAGTTTTGCTCGCGAGACTTCCGGATCGATTAAGAGTAACCGGTGGGTTAACCTGGCATATCTTGAAATCAAGAATATTTAACCTGCAAAAGGTCAGTCGTGCCTTCCAAGTAGGCAAACAACACTACGATATCGGCAACGATCTTTATGAGGCAATGCTTGACAAAAGAATGGTATATACGTGCGGCTATTGGAAGAGAGCCGAAGATCTCGATAGCGCGCAAGAAGCCAAGCTGGAATTAGTTTGCCGGAAAATAAATCTGGAGCAGGGAATGACGGTGCTTGACTTGGGGTGTGGATGGGGCTCTTTCGCTAAATACGCGGCGGAAAAATATGGGGCAGTGGTTACGGGTGTAACAGTGTCCAAACAGCAGGTTGAATTGGGCAGGGAAATGTGTAAAGGCCTACCAGTGGAACTTAGACTGGAAGATTACCGGAATGTCACAGGAAAATATGACCGGGTCATTTCTATTGGTATAATGGAGCATGTGGGCTATAAAAATTACCGTACCTACATGGAAAAGGTGGACCATGTTCTTAAGGACGATGGAATCGCATTTGTTCACACCATTGGCGGTAATGTCAGCAAAACAACAAGCAATCCGTGGACGACGGAATACATTTTTCCGAACGGCATGCTCCCATCTGTTGCGCAAATCGGAAGAGCAATGGAAGGACTGTTTGTCATGGAGGACTGGCATAATTTCGGTCAAGATTATGATAAGACATTGATGGCCTGGCATGACAATTTCGAAAAAGCCTGGCCTGAATTGAAAGACAAGTACGGTGATCGTTTTTACCGAATGGGGCGCTATTACCTGCTTAGTTCCGCGGGAGCATTTCGTTCGAGGTGGACCCAACTATGGCAAATCGTTATGACCAAGCAGGGTAATGAACAGCCGAATTGCCGTATGAGTTAGGCTATTATCCAGAGAAACAGGGTAATCGCATGATCGATTCGGAAGTCATCATCGTTGGTGGCGGGCCGGCAGGCTCAACTTGTGCATGGGCTTTGAATAACAACGGCATCCAAACGCTGGTTCTCGACAAAAAGATTTTCCCGCGCCGTAAAGTCTGTGCGGGCTGGATCACGCCAAAAGTAATAAAAGACTTGGAGCTAAAAAAAGAGGAATATCCATACAGTTTCTTGGCCTTCAATCGGCTTAATTTTCATGTGTTCGGCAAGAAAATTCCGGTCAGGACACGACAATATTCCATAAGAAGATATGAATTTGACCATTGGCTGCTTGAAAGAGCTAATGTGCCTGTACAACAGCACGCTGTGAAACATATACAAAGAGAGAAAAATTATTACGTTATCGACAATAGGTTCCGTTGCAAATACCTGGTGGGGGCGGGTGGCACTAATTGCAGTGTATACCGAACCTTTTTCAGGAAAGCCAATCCCAGATCTAAGAAACGACTGATTACCGCAATAGAAGAAGAATTCAAATACGATTATCAGGACGTAAATTGTCATCTGTGGTTTTTTGAAAGGAACTTACCCGGATATTCCTGGTATGTCCCAAAAGGAAACGGTTACTTGAATGTCGGTATTGGCGGAAAGTTCCTTGGAATAAAAAATAAAGGTAGGACTATCCGCAGTCACTGGAACTATTTCATAAAGAAGCTGGAAAAGCTTTCATTGGTTAACGGTCACTCATTTAACCCGCGTGGATACAATTATTACCTTAGACAAACCGCGAAAATCGGTCAGATCGACAATGCGTTCGTTATCGGTGATGCTGCCGGTTTGGCAACCTTAGATATGGGAGAGGGTATTGGCCCTGCAGTGGAAAGCGGCCTTTTGGCCGCCAACGCAATTATCACTGGAAGCACATACTCACCTAAATCGGTGACCAAATATAGTCTTGTCAATATTCTACTGGGGAGGCTGCAAAAGTCCTGCGTTGCGTCATCGTCGTAAAAATCGTCCTCAGTCCCGCTTTAGCGGGACTACGCCTGCGGCGATTTGACTCCTCTTCCTTGCGCAGAACTTTTTCGCACGATCTCGTGACGAAGTTGTTTCTGCAAGAGGCTCTTTACAATCCCAATGCAACATGATAATTTGTGAATAGTATAAATTGTGCCCCTCTGGCGTATTGAGAGCTTTGAAAAACGCGACATTTTTTCAAAGGTCTCGTATTATGGGAGAAGTGATGCACCGCGAAGACGATATTGATTCGCTCCGGGAAGAACTTCTGGAGATGGTAGCGGATCACTTGACACCGGTGGCTCTGCGCTACGGATATAGCGATGTGCCACTGGAAACGAACATCAAATGGCGGCCCCAAGTCCTGGTGCTCGGCAATTACTCCTCGGGCAAGTCAACGCTGATCAACGAATTTCTCGGGGCGGATATTCAGCCCACGGGCCAGGCGCCCACGGACGATTCGTTCACGGTTATTACGTATGACGATTCACCTCCCCCTGACAGTTTCGTGAGCGTGACCGAGGAGCGCGATGGCAAGTACCTGCTCAATGATCCCGAATATCCGTTTGAGATGCTTAAAAAACACGGAGAGCGATTTGCCGCGCACTTTCGTCTGAAAAAGGTTAACTCGCCGTTCTTGAAAAACCTTGCCATTATCGACACACCCGGAATGCTCGATAGCATCACCGAACGGGACCGAGGATACAACTACCAGGACGTGGTAGGCGACCTGGCGCAGATTGTCGATCTTGTGCTGGTCCTGTTTGATCCCCACAAGGCCGGAACAGTGCGTGAGGCACACATAAGTATTAGAGACACGTTGCCCGCCCGTACGTTCGAAGACCGGGTTCTTTTTGTGTTGAACCGGGTGGACGAATGCACTTCTCTCAGTGACCTGATTCGGGTGTACGGAACTCTTTGCTGGAACCTCTCACAGATTACAGGGCGCAAGGACATACCAACAATTCATCTCACGTATTCGCCTCACGCAACCGTCAGTCCCACAGATGGGGTGGAAGGTGATGCAGGTTACCTGCACTATCTTGAAAACGAGCGCGTGGAATTGAAAAGGGCTATTCTGAGGGCGCCCCGCCGGCGCCTTGATAATCTCGCGACATTTGTTGAAACCCACGGGGAGCGCCTATCTCATTTTCTCGAAGCGCTGATAAACTACCACAAAGAATCTCTCCTGTTTCGGGTTAAGTATGCACTGGCCGGGCTTTTTGTTAGTTTGTTGTGCGGCGGCGCAACGGCTTTTGCGATTAGCGCATCTGCCGGCACGCCCCGCGGTTCAATGCTGGGCACTGGTGGAGCCGTTGCAGGAGGAATCCTTGTCTTGTGGATGACAGCGCTCCTGAAATATTTTACATCTATGTGGCACCGCAATCGTCTGCGCAACCTCGACACACTCACAGCATTAGAGAATCGGACCCGCTCCGACACCTGGCAGGCGATTCGAGAGGTTGTATCCGCGTACCTGAACAAAACCCGAGGACGATTTCCTGTCGCGGAAGTCAAGCAGGACTACGCGGACGTGCGCTCGGTTTGTGACAAGGGAACCCGGGAAATCCGTGAGACAATACATAGACTGTTTAAGGTGACTCCCGAAGAAAAGCCGCCGAAAACCAGGGGCTCGATCTTTAACCTTAGGCCCTTTCGCAGGTAAGACACGCCCATCAATGCATCTTAGAGACTCAGATCACGTTGCTGTTATGTGAACAGAAGCGTCAAGGAGTTTATCTAAAATAAGGATCTGTCTTATTTTAGGTTTATGCATTTTCCTAAAATAAGACAGCTGTATTGCGATTGCGCGGCTTAAGGAAAGCCCCAATGTGGAGTTCACTAACGGCGGGTAAAGCTACCCCGAAGCACAACCTTTTTCATAACAAATTCCCACGTGCACCCTTCCATTTTGATAGAAAAAAATACGTTTGAGGTTTCAATATGCTTATGATATTTTGGTGTTATAAGAATTACAGTGGCAAGATAGTGGACACAAACCTGATATGCGGTATTATCCTGCAATAATGCCGTAAAATAAATATGGCATATAGGCAGTTGATGTAAGCAATTTTTTTACTAAGGAAAGTCAGATGGTTAAGGAAATAGAGACCAAGAACTCACTATATGTTGATAAGGGGTTGGTCGCGATGTTCCTCAGGATGTCACCAGAGGAACGTTTACGAGCCAATGATAATGCAGCACGTGCCATTCTGGAGTTGAGAAATGCCTACCAACAGCAAAAAATCAACAAGCGGAGACCTAAGCGCGATACTTGAGGGGCTCATTGAGGCAGGTGTCAAGTTTATTTTAGTCGGCGGCCTCGCTGCCGTTGCGCAGGGCGCCCCGGTCACAACGATTGACGTGGACATCGTCCATAAGCGATCTCCCGATAACATTTCCAAACTGCTTACATTTCTCAAATCGATTGGCGCATTGCATCGTCGCCCGGACGACAAGGTAATAGAGCCAAAGGAACACGACATTTCGGGGGCGGGTCATGCCCTTTTTACAACCCGCTTAGGCCCTCTCGATGTTCTGGCTGTTATTGAAGAGGGGAAAGCATATGAAGACCTCCTTGAACACACAGTGGAAATTGATTTTAGAGGCCACACGATTCGTGTTCTCGAACTTAAGACGTTGGTAGAGCTCAAGAGAACCTCCAGGGACCCCAGGGACAAACAGCGACTTCCGGTTCTGGAAGAAACACTGCGACAACTGGGGGAGGATTAAGGCCTTTTCGATGAAAGGGTTTTTGGCTCTCTGTTCTAATGATTGCTCATCTCGTCTAATCGAACCACCACGGCTGGAAGACTCTGGACAGGACCCTAAAGGGCTTTGATGATCAGGTGATGGGATAATCGGTTGACCGTGGCTTTTTGTTGAGCTAAACTGACAATAGTACTTGCTGTTTTTAACGGACTCTTGCCCGAGGGTCATCGCTACCTCCTTTCCTAATTTATTCAGAAAAAACAGGCACATGATGACCTTTTGGTTACTTCAAGTCAATCAACTTTTTGTTACGTATATCTGCTATATACCTAATTCAAACTGTTCTAAAAGTGTTTCGATCTGATTTTGCAATCTTGACTCTCAACTGAAGCGCTGATAATGTATAGCATCTAGCTTATTGACATGAGGGCCAGGTCTTCATTTTTGGAGGAGGACTAAAATTTTGAAAAGGAGGACAGCATTATGCATCGAATAATGTTATTCGTATCAGCACTGATCATTGTTAGCGGGTTGTTTCCGGCGTTACAAGCCCAAGCAAGTAGATATGCCTTTGGGGAAAGGGAGATTTTCTTGGCGGTTGCGCAAACTAGACGCGTTGTAGGTATATCAAAATCTTATTTAAAGGATAATAATGCAGGGCAATCGCATTTCGAGGAGTGGGATATCGCTTTACGCAATGCAGTCGATTCACTGAATGAGGCGCTCCAAAATTACTACTACGTTGTAAACGATAATTTGACTAACGCCGGCAGTATTGATGAGGAAGAAGCGATTATCAAATCGTATACAGAAGTACTGCTTAGAATCACAGATCTTTTAGCCCCCCTCGAAGGAGAAAAGCTGCTGAATATAGAATTTGAGGATAGAGTAAGTGAGAGCCCAATATTTCTTCTGATATTGACATTAATCGAGTGAAAAGCGGGCTTGTGTTTGCATTAAACGGTTTGGGAGATGAAGAAACAAGAAGTCTGCCCTTGACATTGGACAAATGTGATTGCGTAACTGTCGCTAAACCGGATCTGCCATAAACCTTCCAGTACATTGTGTGTACAATGTTCACCCAAATCGAATATACCTGCTATTTATAGAAGCTAATGAAAACACCAAAAATTTAGGGTATACAAACCATATCTGCAATAGACTTGCTCCCATGTCTAAAATGTCGCGTTATGCAAAAGTCTCTCACAATTTGACACAGATTTTCATCAATAAATGGTGGGGATAGCGGTGGGGACATGACCTTAAGACATAAAAAAGGGCTTAGAATGTTTATCTAAGCCCTTTATTTTATATGGTAGTCCCAACGGGAATCGAACCCGTGTCTCCGGCGTGAGAGGCCGATATCCTAGACCGCTAGACGATGGGACCAAAGCCTAATTAAATAACTTATGCCATCTATTTTGTCAATCACTTTCGAAGTGAGCGGATGCTTGAAAGCCTTCATTTTTATAATGAAGCGTTATTTAGTCTGAAGCCTCGCCCGCAACACTGTTTTTGACAAATGTTATGACCTCTTCCAGGGGAACTGTCTTCTGCTCCTTTGTAGTCATGTCCCGCCATACAGCAGTCCCTTCTTCGAGTTCCCGGTCCCCTACAACAAGGACATAGGAAGCCCCGCTTTTGTCGGCCTGACGCATCTGGCTCTTAAGACTCCGGTCTTCAACGTCCATTTCTGTCCGTATCCCTTCAAGCCTGAGGGTCTGGAGCCATACAAACGCCCTGTCCTGGGCACGACTCCCAAGAGCGGCAATGAACACGCTTGGCCGCTTTATAAGCCCTGGGGCACAACCGGCTAAAAGTGACGCGAGTCGGTCCAGTCCGACGGCAAAACCGACTCCTGGCTGTGCGGGCCCACCAAGGGCCTTTACGAGTCCGTCGTATCTCCCGCCTCCTGCCACTGCGTTCTGGGCTCCAAGTCGCGCGGCCAATACCTCAAACGCGGTGCGAGTATAATAATCCAACCCCCGAACCAAACGGGGATTTAGTTGATAAGGGATCTGAAATCGGTCCAAAAAATCCAGGACCGCGCTAAAATGATTCTGACACTCTTCACACAAAAGGTCCACTATAGTAGGGGCCCCTTCAAGCGATTCCTGACAGCTCGACACCTTACAGTCAAAGACTCTCAATGGATTTATCGCGGAGCGCCTGCGACAGTCCGGGCAAAGAGTTTCAATACGTTCATTCAGATAGGTTTGCAGCTTCCCTTTGAATGCCGGTCGACACTTTTCGCACCCAAGAGAATTTATGTTTAAGACAATGTCGGAAAACGACAACTTATCCATCAGTGTCATCAAAAGCAAGATCATCTCAGCATCTATTTTGGGAGAATGAAGGCCGAAGACCTCGGCGTTGATCTGATAAAATTGACGGTATCGCCCTTTCTGGGGGCGTTCTCTTCTGAACATAGGCCCCATGGAGTAGAGTTTTTGGACCGGATTCTTGGCATACATTTTATGCTCTATATATGCCCTGACCACGGAGGCGGTGGCCTCAGGCCGCATAGCAAGTGACTCATTTTTTAAATCAGAAAAAGTGTACATCTCTTTTTCCACGATATCGGTTGTCGCCCCTATCCCTCTGGCAAAGAGTTCTGTGCGTTCTAATATGGGTGTACGAATCTGGCTAAAGCCGAAGTCTTCGAATATACCACGCATAACATCCTCTATGTATTGCCAGAGTTCTATTGCACCGGGCAGGATATCTTTGAAACCACGCACAAGCTGTATCATTTTGTCATTCCGTTTTGTCTTAAGTGATTATCGCAACAAAAGTATAAAGCTTAATCAATCCGCAGATTACGCAGATGACACAGATTTCAAAAAACCCCGGAATAGATGAAATTGTCAAATAAAAATTCGCGAAAATCTGTGAAATCTGCGGATAGAATTTCCTATACAATACAACAGTTTGTTTTTTAACGCAAAGCCTTCCTGAAAGTCAACCACAATCATTTTGTATTTTCATCCACAAATGACCACTATTTTACACAAATAAGACGGAATCATTTATCTTTGATGATCTCGTAAAAAGTCCCTGATGAGCTTATCTTGGTCTTGTCATCTGTCATTTATCATCTATCATTGGGCATTTACCATTAAAAAAATGACAGATGACAAATGTGAAATGATCAATGATCAATGAGAGCCTTATCAAGTGACCAATCAGGCGAATCAGGAACTTTTTACGAGATCATCAGTCCTTCGAAGTTTTCTCAAATGCCGCCGGCATTTATTCCTCAACATAAAAATTTTTTAATAGCCCGGCATCCCTCTATAGGCAGCCACACCACTTTAATCCACAATATCTTGTGTCTATTAACCTCTTTTAATTATTCAAAAAAGTTTTAGGTTTTTTCTTGACATTCTTTTTATGATGCTGTTTAATTAAATATAGTGGAGTAAAGTGGTTTACACATAGAACCGATAGGTAGTGTCATGTTTAGAGGAAACTCATTTCACACCATAGATCCTAAAGGAAGGATTATAATTCCGGCTCGCTTTCGTGATGTCTTTCAGGCCAGCAGTTTTAACAGCCTGATGATATCAAAATTGGATGGTGGGCTGGTGGCATATCCCTTCGAAGAATGGCAAAAGATCGAAAAAAAGGTCTTAGATAAGACAGAAAAAAGCGAAACTATGCGCAAGTTTCGCAGGTTCTTTATTGGAGGCGCATCTGATTGCCCCCACGATAAACAAGGGCGGATTCTTATACCACCCCCGCTGAGGGAATATGCCAAGCTGAATAAGGAGATTGTGCTTGTTGGCGTCCTCGATCACTTTGAAATATGGGCAAAGGAAACCTGGAGCACCGAGGAAGACCGGTTTGAAAATGATATTAACACCAGCGAAGATATGAGAGGCGAGATAGCACAACTGGGTCTTTAATTTCAAATAAAAGTTCTTTGAAAAACATATTTCAACATGCGTTATCACCACGTACCGGTACTACTCAAAGAGGCAATTGGCTACTTAAACTGTCGGCCAGGCAAGGTTTACGTGGATGGAACGCTGGGGGGGTGTGGACATGCCCTGGAAATATTGAAACAAACTGAACCTGATGGACTTCTTATCGGTCTCGACTTGGACAGTGACGCGTTAGATAATGCCCGAAAGAGACTCGCAGGCTTTGGATCGAGAGCAACACTGTTTCAGCAAAATTTTGCTTCCCTCCCAGCAATCCTCTCGCAAACTGATATCCCCGTGGTAGACGGTATATTGCTTGATTTAGGAATGTCGCTTTATCAATTAGAACAAAGTGGACGAGGGTTCAGTTTCATGCGCGACGAGCCTTTAGACATGCGCATGAACAAACACGAAACAACCACCGCGGCTGAACTGGTAAACAGGCTGTCAAAAGAAGAATTAAGTAGGCTATTATGGCATTACGGCGAAGAGAGGTGGTCCAGAAAAATAGCCGAAGCGGTCATGGGATATCGGCGAAAAAAGATGATAACTTCGACGCGCGAGCTGGCAGAAATTGTCAGATCAGCTGTACCTCCAACAGGGAAGCGATCTCGTATCGACCCTGCCACGCAAACATTTCAAGCTCTCAGAATCGCGGTAAACCGAGAATTAAAATCGTTGAAAAACCTTTTAGAATCAGTCCCAAGTCTCTTGAACCGGAACGGTCGACTTGTTGTGATATCGTTTCATTCCCTGGAAGACCGCCTGGTAAAAAATCAGCTGAAAGATTTACAAAAAGGGTGTACCTGTCCCCCCGATTTCCCACGTTGTGTATGCGGGAAGAAACCAACAATGAAGATTCTGACATCCAAACCGGCACGACCGAGCCAGGAAGAAATCGCAATAAATCCAAAGGCGAGGAGTGCCAAGCTGCGGGCTGCGGAGCGACTGTAATTTAGAAAATCCGTGTCCTAATTTAATGGTTTTGGGAGAAATAAATATGGCCGTGGAGACACCAAAAAGGACAATAAAAACATCTACACTGATCATCTTGGTTGCAGCCATAATGATAGAATTGTTTCTGTATACGTGGTGTCATGTCCAATCGATTCATATGGGATATATGATCACTTCACAAGTGAAACAGGAAAAAGAATTGAAGGTTCTTCAGGAAAAGTTGCGCTTAGAATTAGCACAGCTTCGGACTCCTGAAAGAATTATACAAATCGCATCAAAACAACTGGGACTTGTTCTCCCCGCTCCTGATCAGGTGATCGTACTAGAATGAGAAGGGAAAAGAAAAATCTTAATAAATGGGTTCGGTTCCGTATCCTGGCGGTAGGGGCTTGCTTTTGCCTAATGCTTATCGTCCTCGTGGGGCGGTCCGTCCAGCTACAGGTATTTGATGGCGTCCGGCTTGCTCAAAAGGCGTCTGATCAATATAAAAAATCAAATACACAAACACCAAAACGTGGCACTATCTATGACCGGAATTACAAAGAGTTGGCTGTCAGTATTGACGTAGACTCCATTTGTGCTTACCCGGCAAGAATCAACTCCAAGAATAACACAGCACGGACCTTGGCTAAAATACTCAAGACAAGCCAAAAGAGGCTTTTGAAAAAAATCGATTCCTCGAAATCTTTTGTGTGGATCAGGCGACATGTAGGACCGACCGAGGTTTCGCAGATCAAGGCGCTTAAACTTGAAGGGATAGAGTTTATAAAAGAGAGCCGCCGCTTTTATCCCAATAAGTCTCTCGCGGCCCAGGTAATCGGATTTACAGGAACAGATGGGGGTGGACTCGAAGGTTTAGAATATGCTTGTGAGTCAGTGTTAAAAGGGGAGATAACAACTCAAACCGTACTTAAGGACGCTCTCGGGCACAGTTTCGGCGCCTCTAAAGGCAACGACATAGATAGAGACGGATACAACGTCGTCCTTACTATAGATAAGAACATCCAATATATTGCTGAAAACGCCCTGTCGGAAGGAGTAAAAACGGCCAACGCAAAGTCCGGGATAGCGGTTGTGGTGGAGCCTAAGTCCGGAGAGATCTTAGCGGTAGCGAATGTCCCTACCTATAACCCGAACATCTTTCGGGAATCGGAACCTCATACATGGCGCAACCGTGCCTTTTCAGACAGTTTTGAACCCGGTTCCACGTTCAAGGCGTTTACGGCGGCGGCAGCCATAGAAGCCCGGTCCTGCACGCCCAACACGATCTTTTACTGTGAAAATGGGGCCTACAGGATCGGCAGAAATACCATAAATGACGTACACCAGTTTGGCTGGCTTTCGTTACAGCAGATCGTAAAAGTATCAAGCAACATTGGGGCGGCCAAGGTGGGCGAAAAGATAGGCGCCGAGGATCTCTACAAGAGCGTTAAGGACTTTGGCTTTGGAGAAAAAACAGGGATAAATGCGCCGGGTGAGGCAGAAGGGAGTTTGCTATCATACAGAAAATGGTCTGATATAGATGCCGCCGCAATATCTTTTGGTCAGGGGGTTTCCGTATCGGCCCTTCAACTTGCAATGGCCCTTTCCGCAATCGCCAATGACGGTATATTGATGAAACCGCTATTGGCCCTTAAGATTACAGATGTATCAGGGAAGGTGATCGAGCGCTTCAAACCTACCTGTGTGCGACAGGTGGTATCAGAAGACACGGCCGATACTGTTACGCGTATTCTAGAAACCGTTATCACTGAAGGAGGGACGGGGGTCAAGGCCTCATTGCCGGAATACAGTGTTGCGGGGAAAACCGGCACCGCACAAAAAGCAAACCCCAAGGCAAGGGGATATCTGAAAGGTAAATATATTTCATCCTTTGTCGGATTTGCACCGGCAGAAGACCCGGCAATCGTAGTGGTAGTTATAATAGATGAACCGGAAAAAGAGTCCTATGGCGGCATAGTTGCCGCACCTGTGTTTCAAAAAATTACCAGAGAGACTTTACAATACATGAAAGTCCTACCGCGAAGAGAGCTGATGGTATCGAACCAAACGAGGAAAGCAGGGTGAAGATATCAGATATTGTTCAGGGTATAGAAGGAGCTACTATATCAGGCGCAGCTGACCCTGAAATCAAGTCTATCCATTATGACTCACGGGAAGTCAGGCCGGAGGGACTTTTCGTGGCTATACGGGGGCTTCAGACAGATGGACACAAGTATATCGATGACGCTATTCAAAAAGGAGCAAAGGCGGTTGTTGTTGAAAATGGATGGACAGGCGCATGCGATTGCCCGGTAATACGCATGCCAAATTCCCGGGTCGCCCTGTCCCATATTGGGGCTACATTTTACGGGAATCCCTCAGCAGACCTTTGGATAGTAGGAATCACCGGGACCAACGGCAAAACAACAACCTCCTATTTGACGGAAGCCATACTGACCGCGGCAGGGTTTAATGTAGGGGTAATCGGGACCGTTAATTATCGATTCAACGGTAAGGTGTACCCCAACCCAATGACAACGCCGGAAGCGCTTGATACTCAAAAACTCCTAAGGGAAATGGTACAAAACGGAGTTACTCATGTGGTTATGGAGGTCTCTTCTCACGGCCTTGATCTTCACAGGGTAGATCACTGTTGGTTCGATGTCGGGGTGTTCACCAATCTTTCCCAAGAACATCTTGATTATCATAAGTCCATGGAGGCGTACTTTGAATGCAAAAAACGTCTATTTGTAGAACTTCTGGCCAGAGGCCCCAAGCGAAACAAAGCCGTGGCTGTAATCAATTGGGATGATTCCAGGGGGAAATTGATTGCACGGGAGTTGACGTTGCCCTGCCTTTATGTGGGATATTCTCCGGGGAGCATGATATGGGCGGAAAATATAAAAACTACATCTGAATGTACGTCCGGTATTATACGTATGCCAAAAGGAATGTTGTCGTTCCAATCCCATCTGGTGGGCCGTTACAATGTTTACAATATACTTGCCGCGACAGGCGTAAGCGCCGCCCTTGACATCCCACTGGACTCTATTAAGAGAGGTATCAGCCAGGAACACAGGGTCCCAGGCCGTCTGGAACCTGTGGAAAACGATCTCGGAATCACTATACTCGTCGATTATGCTCACACACCTGATGCGCTTGAACATGTCTTGTCCGCTCTAAGGGAATTAACCACCGGGAAATTGGTTACTATTTTTGGATGCGGGGGCGACCGCGATCGCAAAAAAAGGCCGCTCATGGGCGAGGTCGTAGGACGTTTGAGCGATCTTGCCGTAGTTACGTCCGACAATCCAAGGACAGAATCTCCGGATGCGATTATAGAATCGATCATGGCCGGCATAAAACCTGTTCGTACAAAGGAATACAGGATTTCGGATCTGCAAAACGGATTTGACGAACCAGGATATATAGTGATACCGGATCGCAAAAGCGCCATCAGAGAGGGCATAAGGGCTGCGAGGTCTCAAGACACCGTCCTTATTGCCGGCAAGGGACATGAAACATATCAAATAATTGGAAAGGGTTCACTCCCGTTTGATGATCGCCAGGTGGCTAAAGAGGCGATAAAAAATATGATGTCATGAGCCAATGGACTATAGCAGAAATATTGAAGGCCATAGAAGGGAGTCTAATTGAAGGTTTACCTGATGACGTTGTAACGGGGATATCAATCGATTCACGCTCGATCAAGCCTGGCGAATGTTTTGTAGCTATAAAGGGGGAGCATCACGACGGCCATAGGTTCATTCCGGAAGTTGTGGAGCGTGGCGTCCTTGGAATCGTAGCCTCAGAAGAATTTTATGGCGACTATGCCGGCGTTTGGAACAAAAAGGTCTCCTTGATCAGCGTCAAAAATACACTCAAAGCCCTTGGCGACCTCGGGGCATGGCGCAGACATACTATGGGGATTCCGGTGGTGGCAATAACCGGGTCAAATGGAAAAACCACCACCAAAGAGATTACAGCGGCTGTTCTGGGGCAGTCTTTCAAAGTACTTGCCACAGCCGGAAATTTCAATAATCTGATCGGAGTTCCTCTGACTCTTCTCAGGTTGACGGATTCACACGAATTGGCCGTAGTTGAGCTGGGCATGAATGCCCCTGGTGAGATTAGAAAACTTACTGAAATATCAAGACCAAATGTGGGTGTTATTACAAATATTGGCAAAGGTCACCTTGAGGGACTCGGGACAATAGACGGGGTAATGAAAGCTAAAGGCGAATTATTTGATGGCCTGGGAGAAGACGGCGTGGCCATTATAAACATGGATGACGAACGAGTACGTGCCTTGGGAGAAATCTTTCGGGGTTCTACATTAAGTTACGGGATTGAGTGCCGAGATGCGGATGTCACGGCAAAAGATATCCGCAGTGAAGGTATAGGCTATTCTTTCCACCTGGCAACCCCGGATAGGACAATCCAGGTCAGACTACCTTTGGCTGGAAGATTTAATGTCCGCAATGCGCTTGCAGCAGCGACTGTAGGATATCATTTCAAGGTGCCGATTCAAAAGATTCGTGACGGCCTGGAACAGATAAAACCGGCTGACAAGCGTATGCAAATAATAAGACTCGCTAATGCCGTCACGGTATTAAACGACACCTATAATGCCAATCCAGAATCTATGTCATCGGCGATTGAGACACTTTGCACATTGAAACGGGAATGCCGAGGTATTGCGGTATTAGGTGATATGCTGGAGTTGGGAGACTACTCATTAAAGGCACACCAAGAAGTGGGAAAACAGGCGGCGCAATCGAATCTAACGCACCTGTTTGTAACTGGAGATTTTGCACACGTCACAGCGCAGTCCTCCATTGATGCGGGAATGGATCCCAAACATGTAATGGTAGGTACCCATGAGGAAATCTTGGACATCCTAAGGGAGAGCCTTTCCCCTCATGACTGGATACTCGTAAAAGGATCGCGGGGGATGGCTATGGAAAAGATTGTGGAAGGACTTATTTCCATTTATGGAAATAAGAGATCAGAGAATAGAGGTCAGAGAATAGAGAATAGAAAACATTGACTCGTAACCCGTAACCCGTAACCCGTAACACGAAGTCTATCTTATGCTATACCACTTACTATATCCGCTCCATACAACGTTTTCGATATTCAATGTATTTCGGTACATTACGTTCCGATCGATTTATGCTGTCGTGACGGCATTGGTGTTATCTTTTTTATTAGGACCGTGGTTGATCAGATACTTAAAAAAGGGATGTGTCGGACAGTATGTTCGGGACGATGGGCCCTCCTCCCATCTTTCCAAAGCCGGCACTCCGACCATGGGCGGCCTATTGATATTGTTCTCCATAATGATATCTACGCTTCTTTGGGCCGACCTCACAAATCTCTATATATGGATGGCTCTTATAGTCATGGCAGGATTCGGAGCGGTCGGTTTCTTGGATGATTACCTGAAATTGACTAAAAAGAAAAGCGCTGGGTTAAGTGGCCGGGCCAAGATACTGATGCAGTCGGCTATCGCTCTTGCGGTGGCCGGCATCATCTATTCACAGCCCGATTTTGATACTCATATCACCATCCCGTTTCTGAAGGATGTTCGACCCGATCTTGGGTGGGGATATATCTTGCTTGCTATGCTGGTCATCGTGGGAACTTCCAATGCTGTAAACCTTACAGATGGTCTGGACGGTTTAGCAATAGGATCTACGACAGTGGCAACAGCCACCTATCTCATCTTTTCGTATGTTGCCGGCCATGTCAAAATAGCCACTTATCTCCAAATTCCTTACGTGGCCGGCAGCGGAGAACTTGCAGTCTTGTGCGGTGCCGTGATCGGCGCCGGGATGGGGTTCTTGTGGTTTAACACATATCCCGCGGAGATATTTATGGGTGATGTGGGATCACTCCCCTTAGGGGGAATTCTCGGCACAGTAGCTGTAATCACAAAGCAGGAACTTCTTCTCATACTGGTTGGCGGCCTTTTTGTCATTGAGGCTCTTTCAGTTATATTCCAGGTCGGTTTTTTCAAGATGACCAATGGGCATCGTATCTTTAGGATGGCGCCATTACACCACCATTTCGAACTCAAAGGGTGGGCGGAACCAAAAGTGATTGTCCGGTTCTGGCTCATCACTATTGTTTTAGGATTATTGTCTTTGAGTACGTTGAAACTAAGATAGGTTGCGGGGTACTGGAGTACTGGAGTATTGGAGTATTGGAGTAATGGAATATAGTGCAGTAGAAATGTGCTAAATTTAAATGGTTATTCCTTTATGCCCATCACTCCATAGACAAAAAGCGTTTATTTATGGATCTGAAAGATAAAAAAGTGGTGGTCGTCGGCCTGGCAAGGACAGGCGTAGCGGTAGCCAAGTTCCTGAAAAATCAAGGGGCACATGTTACTGTAACCGACGTTCAAGCAGAAGATGTTCTTCATCATTATGTCAATGAGCTGAAAGGTCTTGGGATAAAAGTGGAACTGGGCGGACATGTCGCAGCAACCTTTGCTTCGGCTGATCTTGTTGTTGTAAGTCCGGGGGTTCCCCACAACATTGCCATGTTGGAAGCCGCACGGGAAAAAGGTGTCCCTGTTGTCGGCGAAATAGAACTGGCCGGCAGATTCATCAAAGAACCGATTTTGGCGGTAACAGGGACCAACGGCAAAACCACCACCACAACCCTCTTGGGAGAGATGTTGAAGAGGTCGGGCTTCAAGGTATATGTGGGAGGGAATATAGGTACTCCGCTTATTGAGTATGCCGCAAGCGATATGACGGCGGATGCGGTTGTTGCGGAGATTAGCAGCTTTCAACTCGACACCATTGATAAGTTCAGACCACATGTAGGGGTTCTTTTGAATATTACCGAGGATCATCTCGACAGATACGCTAATTTTAAGGAATACATACTCTCAAAAGGCCGGCTCTTTGAGAATCAGACCACGGCGGATGTGGCCGTTCTAAATGCCAAAGATGTCGCGACAAAAAGTATGGCAGAGGACATTAAGGGCCGGAAGCTCTTCTTTAACCTACAAGATAGCACGGCAAGTGGTTCTGTGGTGCGGGACACGAAAATGATTTGTAGCCTCCCCCACAAGGAACCTGTTTTGTTTGATCTCTCCGGTTTTCGTTTGAAAGGGAGGCACAATCTTGAAAATGCGTCTGCCGCTGCTCTTGCAGCATTAGCAGCAGGAGGAACTTGCGAAGGGATTCAAGATGCGTTGAACCGTTTCAAAGGACTCCCGCACAGGTTAACCTATGTGCGTACCGTGGATGGGGTTGACTACTACGACGATTCCAAAGGAACCAATGTCGATTCTGTTGTTCGGTCGCTTGAAAGTTTTGATGGACCGATTTTTTTGATTATAGGCGGGCGGGATAAGGGTGGAAGCTACAGCAAGCTTGAGCCTCTTGTAAAGACTCGAGTCAAAACGATTTTAGCTATAGGCGAAGCGCAAAAAAAGATTATAGCGGCCCTGGGGGCTTCCGCGGATATCATACCCGTCAACAGCATGGAAGAAGCAGTAAAGATCGCTCACCGGGAGGCGATATCCGGCGATGTAGTCCTCCTTTCACCGGCATGTTCGAGCTTTGATATGTTTAGAGACTATGCTGAAAGGGGCGAGGTGTTTTGCAGGGCAGTGGGGGAGCTGGAAGAAAGGACAGAAGACAGAGAACAGAGAACAGAGGACAGAGAACAGATGGCAGAAATCAGAAACCAGTAACGAGGAGTGTCCATTCAGAAATGGTAGATTTTGTCTCAAGACAAGGCCGCACAAAGGTTTATACCGGAGGCGTAGCACCGCTACGTCGAGGATATAAACCTGCGGAGAACGCAGTATTGGGACAAAAGATGCCGTTTCTGAATGGACACTAACCAGTAAAATGCCAGTCGCCCCAAAAGAAAATACTACTTACGATATCGTCCTTTTATTGGGAATGCTCCTTTTGGTTGGAATGGGAATTATCATGGTCTATAGCTCCAGCTCAGTTTTGGCTGCAAAACGCTTTGGAGACAGTTATTACTTCATCAAACGTCAGGCGCTCTTTGCCCTATTGGGAGGTGTAGCGCTGCTAATATGCCGGTACATTCCTTATACCGTATATAAAAAAATAGCCTACCCCGTTCTCTTTGCAGGGATCGCCCTTCTCATTGCACTGCACATCCCTGGATGGGCCCACGAGGTTGGAGGGGCAAAGAGGTGGTTAAGATTTATGGGATTATCCTTTCAGCCTTCGGAATTCGCAAAGATAGCGCTCATTATCTATCTGGCCTATTCAATGAGTAAGAAACAGGAAAATATCAAACAATTCAGTATCGGATTTCTTCCGCACGCAATTGTATTGGGGTGTTTCTTAACACTGCTCCTCATGCAGCCTGACTTCGGTATGGCCTGTATCATGGGTATGATCGTATGGATCATGCTTTTTATCGGCGGCGTAAGAGTTTCATATCTTTTTACAGCGACTACAGCGCTTCTACCGCTTGCCTATTTTGCCTTAACCAATGCGGGTTACCGTATGCGCCGTCTAATTGCTTTTTTAGATCCATGGGAACACCAAGATAGCACAGGATACCAGATTATCCACTCACTCATGGCTATTGGCTCAGGAGGTGTAATCGGAAAAGGGTTTGGAAACAGCCACCAAAAACTGTTTTACCTGCCGGAGCCGCATACGGATTTTATATTTTCGGTTGTTGGGGAAGAATTAGGGCTGATCGGAGTGTGCATGATTATATGTACCTATATAGCCATCTTATGTGTGGGATTTAGACTCGCTATGAAGAGTTCGGACACCTTTGCGACTTATTTAGGAGCAGGAATTACTGCTGCCATAGGGATACAGGTAATTGTTAATATAGGAGTGGCCTTAGGACTCTTCCCGACCAAAGGGTTGACACTTCCCTTTGTAAGTTACGGAGGGTCGTCACTGGTACTTTCTATGGCATCTATAGGGATATTAATGAATATATCTCGTCAACAAAGAATGAAATGACAATGAATGTAGTAATAGCAGGGGGAGGAACAGGCGGACATCTTTTTGTGGGGATTGCCCTGGCTGAGGAGTTGATTGCCCGCGATCCGGAAACACACATACTCTTTATCGGAACGAAAAGGGAGATGGAAACTACCGCGCTGTCAAAAAAAGGTTTTCCCTTAAAAAGGATTGCCGCGGAGGGGATAAAAGGCCGGGGAATCTGCAGACGAATAAGATCCGTAGCCAAGATTCCGTGGGGAATCATAGAGTCCGGATTTTTCCTGTGGCAATTCAAAACAGATATTGTAATAGGCGTTGGAGGATATTCATCAGGTCCTGTGGCAATAGCGGCTCTCTTTATGAGGATTCACATAGTTATTCACGAACAGAATCTCGTTCCCGGGCTGACCAATCGTCTCCTGGGAAGGTTCGCAGACAGGATCTTTGTATCGTTTGCGGAAAGCGTTCGTCATTTTGATCCCAAAAGAACCATAGTTACAGGAAATCCTGTACGTCGGGAAATTTTGTCCGGAAAAGTTTTAACAGCGGATCCAAAACATTTTACCGTATTGGTGGTTGGGGGGAGTCAGGGCGCCCACCGGATCAACAAGGTCGTTGTAGATGCGCTGCAGATTCTGAACAGGGTGCCGGACATCTTTTTTATACACCAAACCGGCCAAAAAGATGCGACATGGGTGACAGGAGCTTATAGAGAATTGGGAAGAAACGACCAGGTAAAGCCATTTTTCGATGATATGGGAACGATATACGGATCAGCAAACCTGGTGGTATGTCGGGCTGGGGCGACTACAGTTGCTGAAATTACCGCCCTTGGAAAGGCCGCCATCTTTATCCCCTTTCCCTTTGCCACTGACAACCATCAAGAGTTGAATGCCCTCAGTCTTGCCGAACAGGGGGCGGCGGAATTGATTCGAGAAGTCGACCTGAATGGTAAAGCGCTGGCAGAAAGAATCTTATATTACAAGGAACACCGGGAAGAACTAAAGGCAATAGGGAGAAAGGCCGGGAGCTTTGGGAGACCGGATGCCGCGAAAGAGATTGTGGAGGAGATATTGGAATTAATATAGTTACTGGTTTCTGGTTGCTCGTTTTTTGATACCAAATGCTGGACTTGTTGATGGCAGTTTGTGTCTTCAACCAGCAACTAGCAACCAGCAAATAGTAACCAGAAACGAGCAACCAGAAACCAGTAACCAGAAACAAACATGTACCAAAAAAAATATCACATACATTTTGTCGGGATCGGTGGAATCGGTATGAGCGGGATTGCCGAACTACTCATAAATCTTGGGTATAAGGTCTCCGGCTCTGATGTTAGGTCATCGGATATCACAAAGCGCCTCGCCGCACTTGGTTCAACTATTTATAAAGGGCATAGCCCCGAGCAGACAGAGGGAGCCGATGTTGTGGTGATATCGTCCGCGGTGAAAAAGGATAACCCGGAAGTCCTTGCAGCCAGAGCGACTTCCATACCTGTCATCCCGAGGGCGGAGATGCTGGCGGAATTGATGCACTTGAAATATGGTATCGCGGTTGCAGGGGCTCACGGCAAGACTACCACCACGTCTATTATCGCTGAGGTTCTCAATAAGGGCGGGCTTGATCCAACCGCGGTGGTAGGCGGAAAAGTGAACAGTCTCGGGACCAATGCAATATTAGGCCAGGGGGATTTTATCGTTGCCGAGGCAGACGAAAGTGATGGTTCATTTCTACACCTTTCGCCGACCATTGCGGTAGTAACTAATATAGATTCAGAGCATTTAGATTATTACAGAGATCTCCATCATATCAAAAGCGTGTTCTTAGATTTTATCAACAAGGTCCCGTTTTACGGACTGGCGGTGCTCTGTCTTGACAACGAGCCTATTCAAAGCCTTATACCAAAAATAGAGAAGAGATACACTACATATGGCTTCACCACACAGGCGGATTACCAGGCCAAAAAAATCAGCTCCGAAGGTCTGAAAAGCAGATTTCAGGTTACTCGGCATAAAAAAAACCTTGGCAGTGTCACCCTAAATCTGCCGGGGCTCCATAATATTTATAACGCTCTTTCAAGTGTAGCGGTAGGAATGGAGTTGGACATTCCATTTGATAGAATCAAAACAGCCCTTGAAAATATGGAAGGGGTACAACGACGATTTCAGATAAAAGGAACGGTTAAGGATATTACCGTGGTGGATGACTACGGCCACCATCCTACAGAAATCCGGGCGACCCTGGATACAGCCAGACAGTGCTGGCCGGATCGGCGTATTGTTGTGATCTTCCAGCCTCACCGTTATACACGGACGAGAGCATTGTTTGAAGATTTCACACGCGCATTTTATCGCGCGGATTCTTTAATAGTTATTCCCATCTATCCGGCAGGTGAGACCCCTATCCCGGGAGTGACCGGAGAAGCGTTATCTGAAGGCATCAAAAAACACGGTCATAAGGATGTAACCTTTAAATCCGACACAAAAAAAGTCCTTGACTATTTGTCTGGTAAACTCCGTGAAGGGGACGTGGTGTTGACGCTGGGCGCAGGCCCGGTGTGGAAGATCGGAGAGGAAATTTTAAGAACTCTGTAATGATTTCAAAAGATAACCGAATGTTTTTGGCTGACCGACATAAGGGGCGCATATTGTTTGATGAACCGATGGCCCGTCACACTACGCTACGGGTCGGCGGCCCCGCAGAGGCTTTGATTTACCCGAAAGATATAAATGAGATCACTGATATTATAGGCTGGGCTCGAAAAAAGAGTATCCCCCTTATGGCTGTAGGAACAGGGAGCAATCTACTAGTCAGGGATGGAGGAATACAGGGAATAGTAGTGAACCTCGGAAAGGGCTTTAAGGAGGTTCGCCCCATAAAAAAGATCGGTGATACAACGTTGATCATGGCGGAAGCCGGTGTCTCCCTATCCAAACTGGTCACCTTTGCCGCTGACCATAATCTTTCCGGGTTGACTTTTGCAGCCGGCGTACCCGGCACAGTGGGAGGCGCCGTGCGGATGAACGCAGGGACTGCAACCGGATGCATGGGAGATGTCATTGATGCCCTTACTGTGTTAGTTCCCACGGGGGATGTAATAGATATAAAACGGGACAAGCTTAATTTTTCTTACAGGAGACTCGAAATGGATCCAAAATCTATTATATTGAAAGCTTATTTTAAACTTGGTCTGGGAAGTGGCGACGCACTTCGAAAGGCGGCAGTGTCTATGCTTGAACAACGCCGTGCAAAACAGCCGCTTTCGTTTCCGAGCGCTGGTTCCTTTTTCAAGAATCCCGCAACCGGTCCTTCGGCCGGCAAGCTGATTGAAGAGGCCGGTCTAAAGGGCTATAGGGTAAATGATGCACAAGTATCTGAAAAGCATGCAAACTTTATAATCAATAGAAACAAGGCAACCGCTGAAGACATACTCGGATTGGTCAATATCATTCAGGATTCAGTATATAAAAAGTCAGGAATAGTGCTGGAGCCGGAGGTGGTGATCGTTGGTGAAAAGACATATACGTAAAAATGTTTATAAGAACAGAAGGCTTCAAAAGAAGGCGCTAAGCCGTGCCCGTTGTCTTTTCGTATTAAAGGGACTTCTTGCCCTTTGTTCGGTAGCGGGTTTGAGCTTTGTATTGATCTTTTTTCATGACATTCTGACCCAATCTCCGAGCTTTGAGGTTAGAACCATCACTGTGGAAGGGTGC
Source organism: Pseudomonadota bacterium (assembly GCA_043818915.1). Lineage (GTDB taxonomy): Bacteria > Desulfobacterota > Desulfobacteria > Desulfobacterales. The sequence goes on from JBDRFJ010000243.1 coordinate 44,551, forward strand.
CGCAGAATTCCCCCCTCAGAAATACTCCGGTTGGGCAATCTTGATAAGGAGACAAACATTCTGTCCCTTAATATTAAATCATTACAGTGTCAGCTCGTCTCCCATCCCTGGATCAAATCAGCGGACATACGGAGGGAAGTACCGGATAAAATCCATATCAGGGTTTCCGAATATACACCGGTGGCTATTGTCGATCTTGGCCAAAGGTTTTTAATCGACGACAAAGGGACAATCTTCAAGAAGATAGACAACGGTGACGAAATCCCGTTGCCAATAGTTACGGGTCTTAAAATATCCGACTTTAAAATTGACGAAAAAAATGTTTTCTCTCGCTTGCAAGCAGTGCTTGCAGTAACTCAACTTGGCATGCTGGACGGCAGCATGCTTCCGCTTTACTCAATCACTGCCATCCATGTAGACAGTGAAACGGGGCTTACGCTTTACGCGTTTGATAGTGATACAGAAATCAAGCTGGGATTCGGAAAATACAGAGACAAACTTAACAGGTTTAGGGATATGATGCCGTATTTGAAAAATCAACAAGGCCTATTGCATGTACAGTGTGTAGACTTGAAAGATACCTGGCGTGTAGTAGTAAAAACAAGAGTAGACCATTCAAAGGAGGTATAACAGAGGTGCAGGGGCAGGAAGAACTCATCGTAGGGCTCGATATAGGGACTACTAAAATATGCGCCGTGGTAGGTGAAAGAACTGACAGCGGTATTGATATCGTAGGGATCGGTACACATCCATCTATAGGACTCCGGAAGGGTGTAGTAGTAAACATTGAATCGACGGTTGACTCAATAAAAAAAGCAATAGAAGAGGCCGAACTCATGGCCGGCTGTGAAATACGGTCTGTTTACACAGGAATCGCAGGCGGGCATATAAAAGGATTCAACAGTCATGGAATAATAGCAGTCAAGGGAGGTGAAATCACCGAAAATGACATAGAACGTGTTATCGATGCGGCCCAGGCTGTAGCAATACCAATGGACCGCGAGGTAATCCATACCCTGCCACAATCTTATTGCGTAGACGAGCAGGAGGGGATCCATAATCCCCTGGGAATGGCCGGTGTACGCCTCGAAGCCAAGGTGCATATTGTCACCGCGGCAGTCACTTCGGCACACAATATCATAAAATGTTGCAACAGAGCCGGACTTGATGTGGAAGACATTGCACTGCAATCCTTGGCGTCCAGCAAGGCCGTCTTAACCTCGGAAGAAAAGGAGCTTGGGGTTGCCCTTATAGATTCCGGCGGAGGGACTACAGATCTCGCAATATTTTCAGGGCGCAACATCAAACACACATCAGTACTCGCATTAGGCGGGAATAATCTGACCAATGACCTCGCCATAGGTCTGCGCACACCTATAGGGGAAGCAGAAAAGATAAAAAAGAAATACGGGACATGTAATCTTGCGGCCATAAGTAAAGAGGAAACCATAGAAATCCAGAGCTTGGGAGGTAAAAAACCACGTAATTTTTCTCGACAAATTATAGGGGAGATACTTACCCCAAGGGTCGAGGAAATCTTTATGCTTACAAACCGCGAAATATACCGGGCAGGGTTGGAGGACCACGTCACCTCAGGTGTTGTAATTACAGGGGGGTCCGCACTCCTTGACGGAGCTGTCGATATTGCTGAATCTGTATTCAACCTCCCTTCAAGGCTCGGTAGTCCGCAAGGTGTCGGCGGATTATTAGATGTTGTCAGCAATCCGATGTATGCAACGGCAGTCGGCTTAGTTCTTTATGGCGCTCGCCGTCGCCCGAAGCAAAAATTCAGAATAAGGGACAAAAATATTTTCCAAAAGGTAATGGGAAGAATGAAGATATGGTTTCGGGAAATCATTTAACGATTGAAGATTGACTATTGGCGATTGACGCGGGGAGGTTACTTTTAAAGAATAGCCAAAGTCAAGTAATCGATAATCTTCAATATTATAATCGGGAGGTGGAACAATGAGATTCGATTTCGTAGAAAATGACAAGGCGGCAAAAATCAAGGTGATTGGTATCGGAGGTGCCGGCGGAAACGCTATTAACAACATGATACAATCTAAGCTCCAGGGGGTAAAGTTTATCGCCGCCAACACAGATGCCCAGGTGCTGGATATTTCAAAGGCGCCTGTAAAAATCCAGCTGGGAGAGCGTCTGACCGAGGGTTTAGGAGCCGGGGCCAACCCCCAGGTAGGCTGTGATGCCGCAAAGGAAAACGTGGACGAAATTCGCAGCGTCTTAGAAAACGGTCATATGGTATTTATTACCGCGGGCTTAGGGGGAGGGACCGGTACGGGAGCCGCGCCTGTAGTGGCTGCAATCAGTAAGGAACTGGGCGCTCTCACTGTTGCCGTGGTTACCAAGCCGTTTGCGTTCGAAGGCAGAAAGCGTATGCAACAGGCAGAAGAAGGTATCAAACAGTTGAAGGATATCGTAGATACATTAATTGTTATCCCAAATGACAGACTATTGGGGCTTGCATCAAAAAATACCACGCTGGTGGAAATGTTCAAGAGAGCCGATGAAGTACTTCTTCATTCCGTAAAAGGAATCACGGACCTAATCATGAATCCGGGACTGGTCAATCTCGATTTCGCAGACGTAAGGACTACCATGTCTAAGTCAGGGTTGGCGCTGATGGGAACCGGCATCGGCTGTGGAGAAAATCGTTCGATCGAAGCGGCTGAAAAGGCCATATCCCATCCTTTGCTGGAAAATGTCTCCATAAGTGGTGCTCGCGGCATTTTGATGAATATTACCTGTGGAAGTGACTTGACCATGGCGGAAATGACCGAGGCCTCGGACCGTATTTATAAAGAAGCAGGAGAAGATGCGGAAATCATATGGGGCACTGTTTTAGACGACAGCATCGGAGACGAACTGAGAGTTACGGTCATTGCGACCGGTATTGAAGGCAAACGTGAGGCAACAACAAGAGGGAGACTGCGGCCGGTTACTTCCGAGGACATTAACCGTTCGGTAAATTATGACGAACCGACCTTTATCAGATACAAAAAGGCAGTTGGCGATGAAACCGAACCAGGCTATAAAGTCCCCACCGGACTTATTATAGACAGTAACGATCTCGAAGTGCCAACATTTATGCGACGTAGAGTAAACTGATAATCCTAAAATAAAAATACATTACCCTCCCACCTCCCCCAAAAAGGCATGCCCGAGGGATGGGTTAATTATTGACCTGTCCTTCGGGTAAGGGCCTTCAGAGATTTGTAAGCGTTGAGGGACTTCATTATGATACCTCAACCCAACCTAAGCGCTGCCATCCAATGGCTCAGCATCAGTTATGCTGCGTATTACAACACGCGATACCAAAGAAGAGAACATATCTTGCAGGTTTCCTGCAATCGTATAAATCTCTTCACGTGAGAGTACAACAGGAATATAGGATTTGCGTTTGGTCCCCACCCCACCGTCAATTTTCCCGAATTCCCGCTTATGGATGGCCTCATTTGCTTGTTTTTGCTGTACGTCGGTCTGCCCCCTTTCTTTCAATGAATCTCCCTTCGGTAACATTTTATTCGCTGTCTTTTTGAAGTGTTGACATGTAATACTCCCGGCGAATATAATAGATATAAGCTACGATAATAGGGTAAAGAAAATTTGCCCGAAAATGCGTTTAATATCATTATATCGCGGCAAATTTGCTTGTCAATCAATGGTTGTGGCGCTCCGCGCCGCAATGGGACATAAAGCGCCAATGGGTCATGGTAGATACATTAACTCCACAGGAAAGGAGCAAACGAATGTCCTTGGTTCGGGCCAAGGACACAAAACCTGAACTTCGGGTGAGACGTTTTGTATATTCCCTTGGCTACAGGTACCGCCTTCACGGAAATAATTTGCCGGGAAAGCCGGATATGGTTTTCAAGGGGAGAAAAAAAGCAATTTTCATCCACGGTTGTTTCTGGCATAGGCATGATAACTGCGCGCTGGCAAGACTTCCGAAATCGCGCTTAAGTTTTTGGAAACCAAAACTTGAAGGAAACAAGGAGCGAGATAAAATTAATCAACAAAAACTTAATGCATTGGGGTGGGAGTTTATTGTAATTTGGGAATGCGAGATTAATAACTTAGAAGCTTTGAAAACCAGAATAATCGAATTTCTTAATAAGGAATAAGAATGAAATCCGTTGAACTTTTCGCTGGAGCAGGCGGTCTTGGCCTAGGATTAAGCTTAGCTGGGTTTGAGCCTGAAGCCGTTATAGAGAGGGACAAGTGGGCCTGTGACACCCTTAGGGAGAACAAAGTTTTTGGGTATCCATTGGTCAAGGACTGGGATATGTTTGAGGGAGATGCAAGGTTATTTGATTATTCCTCAATTTCCGGAGAAATTGACTTAGTCTCCGGTGGCCCCCCGTGTCAACCTTTTTCACTTGGCGGCAAGCATAAGGCCCATAAAGACAAAAGGGATATGTTTCCAACTGCTGTTGGCGTAGTGAGAAGATTATCGCCACGCGCTTTTATCCTTGAAAATGTCAAAGGCATCACAAGAGCTTCTTTCGCTAACTATTTCCAATACATTCTTCTTCAGCTTACTTATCCAGAAATTACAAAAAAAGAGGATGAGGATTGGTTAAATCATTTATCAAGGCTTGAGCGCCAAAAGACCGTGGGTAAAGTCAATGGGCTAACATACAACGTAATCGCCCGCGTTTTGAATGCCGCGAACTATGGAGTGCCACAGCATCGGGAGCGTGTATTTATAGTCGGCTTCAGAGCCGACCAAAACAAAGAATGGTCCTTTCCCATGGAAACTCATTCACTAGACTCCTTGTTGCATGACCAATGGGTGTCCAAAGTTTATTGGGAGCGGCATGAAATTTCCTCTAAAGAACGACCTAACATTCCACCTCGCTATTCCACGAGAATAAAAAAGCTACGCCAGGCAAGTCTCTTTATGGAAGCATCCAGGCCCTGGCGGACAGTACGAGATGCTCTTCATGATTTACCAAGCCCTAAGTCAAAAAAGACTGATTGTCATTTTTACCATGATCATATTTTTCAACCCGGTGCAAAGGTTTATCCTGGCCACACGGGCAGCCCTCTTGACTTCCCGGCCAAAACACTAAAGGCTGGGGATCATGGCGTGCCAGGGGGAGAAAACATGATGGTGAACTTAGATGGTTCGGTGAGGTATTTCACAATCCGAGAGTCCGCACGTTTGCAAACCTTTCCAGATGGCTACAAGTTTCATGGTTCATGGACGGAAACAATGCGCCAATTAGGTAATGCCGTGCCCGTAACTCTTGCTCGTACTGTTGGAGCAAGTGTGGCAACCCAGCTTTTGCGAAACAAGGAGTCGGAATTGAAACAAAAATTATCGAACATTGCCGCATGAAAACAGAAACACCATATAACCCTCTGGATAAAAGGAATTTGGGTGCCAGCGTAGCGGATGCATTGTTGGTACGCGCCAAGATTCCACTTGAAGATATTGAGCAATTCGTTGGTGCCGGCATATACGCCATTTATTATTCCGGTGACTTCGCTCCTTATAGCCCAATTGCGGCAAATGATACCCCAATTTACGTTGGCAAGGCGGTTCCGCCTGGAGCGAGAAAGGGAAATTTCGGTTTAAACACCGAGCCGGGCCCCCTGTGTTAGGGTAGTTGTCACCTCTGACCGGCCTAGTCGCCGATGGGGAATCCCCATCGGCGGCGGCCAAATATCTCTCCGCGAAATTCATTTTGGGGGCGGAGGAGGTTGACATGCAGTATCCCGATATGTTCAAA
>JBDRFJ010000244.1:0-18830 GCA_043818915.1 Pseudomonadota bacterium
TGCAAACCTTTATCGATAAATCGTATCTCCCGGATGTGGCGGAGGTGGCGGCGGCCTTTTCGAAATATTTTAGTATCGGCAAGGGTTGTGGCAATTTCTTGGCTTACGGGGTGTTCCCGGAATCTGAAAATAATTTTACAAATCTCTTACCTTCCGGAGCGGTCATCGGAGGAAGTCTGATATCCTTTGACGCAACAAAGATTACAGAAGATGTCAGGTATTCACTTTATTCATCATCATCCGGTCTACACCCGACTCAAGGTCAAACAGTGCCTGAACCCCATAAAAATGGGGCCTATTCATGGCTTAAAGCGCCGCGCTACAACGGAACCGTCATGGAAGTAGGTCCGTTGGCACGCATCATGGTCTCCTATCTCAAAGGTGATAATCAAGCGGTTAAAAATTTAGTACACGGTCTTCTTGCCAAGCTAAGGAGGAAGCCTGAAGACCTGCTTTCCGTACTGGGGCGACATGCTGCAAGAGCTATTGAGTGTAAGGTGGTGGCAGACCGGTGTGCCGAATGGGTGGAAGAGTTAATCCCTGGAGAACCGACATTTCAAGACTTTGATATTCCTGAAACAGGGCGTGGTATCGGGTTGACTGAAGCCCCACGAGGCGCATTGGGACACTGGCTTGAAATCAATGATCATAAAATAGGCCGTTATCAATGCGTGGTCCCGACCACGTGGAACTGTTCTCCCCGCGATGACAACGGGAATCCAGGGGCCGTTGAGCAGGCGCTCGCAGGAACTCCGATCGCGGACAGCGAGAATCCGATAGAAGCAACACGGGTGGTGCGCTCATTCGACCCGTGTATAGCGTGTGCGGTCCATTAACGAGTTGCGGGTTACGAGTTACGGGTTGCGGGTTAAAAAGAGAAAGTAGTAAGCCTTATAATAAATTAGGTGGCAAAATAAACCGATTCATTCAATACGCAGAGATAGAAGAGAACTAAAACCCGCAACTCGTAACCCGTAACTGTGTTCATCTGTAAAAACCTATGTGCCAATTTGGTATTGTTTTGACGCCAAAAAATTAGGAGGTTTCTTTTCATGTCCGATATAACTCGCAGGAAATTCTTGGAACTCAGTGTGAAGCTGGCCGCGGTGATGGGACTTGGCACATCGGCCATTCCGCAAATTGCCGAAGCTCTGGAACAACTTTCCGCAGGGGGCGCGCCGGTTTTATGGTTGCAAGGCCAAAGCTGCTCCGGCTGTTCTGTTTCCCTATTAAATTCTGAAGAGCCCGGGCCGGCACAGATCTTGACCGGATATATATCCTTGCTGTTTCATTCAACAATGTCCGCCTCTACGGGTGATGTCAGCATGGAGGTCATTAATCGGAGTATAGATCATGGGGGATACCTTCTGGTCGTTGAAGGGAGTATACCGGCGGGAATGCCGGAAGCATGCATAGTAGGGAAAGAGCCTTTGACAAGACAGGTCTCGCGGGCCGCAAGAAACGCCAAAGCAGTGATCGCTATGGGCACATGCGCGTCATTCGGCGGCATCCCTGCCGCGGAAAACAACCCCACAGGCGCTGTGAGTGTGCCCAATTTTCTGAAAAGCGAAGGCGTTTCAACGCCGGTGATCTCCCTGCCTGGATGCCCCGCGCATCCGGACTGGCTGGTAGGAACTCTGGTGCATGTGCTGAAATTCGGGATTCCTGATATGGATGACAAGGGTCGCCCCAGGATGTTTTTCTCCAGGCTGATTCACGATCAATGCCCCCGTTTTGCGGATTATGAACGGGAGAATTTTGCCAAGACCTTTTCAGATGAAGGATGTCTCTTTAAGTTGGGTTGTCTTGGGCCAAACACACACGCTGATTGCACCCTGCGCCATTGGAATTCCGGCACTAATTCCTGTATCAACGCGGGGGCGCCGTGTATTGGGTGTGCCTCGGAAAATTTTGCGGCCAAGACATCGTTTCCTTTTTATAGAAAAGGGGAGCGTAATAAGGGAAAGGAAGTATAACACATGAAACTTCAAGCCAAATTATTTAGTCATACTAAAATTCATACGAAATTGATCGTTTCGCTACTTGCAGGCCTGATTGTCGTTGTAGCCCTCGCCCAGCTAATGCAGTACTTTGGCATGACAGGGCTGATCTCCGATCTTTCAGAATCAAATATGAGGCTCCTTAAAGAGAGAGAAGAAGAGAATGCCAAAAACCTATTCCGATCTTTGGAACAGGCTGTTGCCGGATCTCTTGAAAGAGGAGAAATGGAAAAATTCACCAAACTCCTTGAAGCGCAACAGGAAGTCGAGGGCTTGCTCGAATTTTCTCTGTACGACCGAGACGGGATTGTATCTCACTCCTCAGACCCTTCATTTTTGAAAAAGAAGCTCCCTCAAGACATTAAAAACCAGCTACTCAGCGCCCCTGAGATGCTTCTCCGCCACGCGCAAGGAGAACTGGAGATCTATCAGCCTCAAAAGATTACAGGTGATTGTATCCGCTGTCATATGGATTGGAAGATAGGGGCCATAGGGGGGATAACTCACTGTAGATTTTCGACAGAAGCTTTAAGAAAAGCAGAAAACCAGGCAACAGCAACCATAGCAGATACGCAAGGCACCTCTCTCAGGAATTGTTCTCTCACAGTCTTGGGAATTATTGTCGTATCAGTAATTGCAATGTATCTCCTGGTGAAAAAATTTGTGGGCCGACCGCTCGGTCGATTTATTCACCTCCTGAAACAATCCGAAGGAGACCTTACACGCCGAATGCCAATAACAACACAAGATGAAATAGGAGAATTGGCAGGCTGGTTCAACTCCTTCATGGGAAAGTTAAACAATGCGATTGGGCATGCGCAAGCGGCGGCCTTTAGTGTGGGAAGCGGGGCCAGTCAACAGGCGGCTGCGGTAGAAGAGACCTCTGCGTCCATGGAAGAGATGGCCACTATGACGAAACATAATGCGAGCAATGCCCAGGAAGCAAATAGCTTAATGACTGAGGTCTCTCAGGAGATCCATCAGGCCAATGACTCAATGAACACATTGACACGAGCAATGGAGGGACTCTCAGAGGCGAGTAATAAAACAGCCAAGATCATCAAGACAATCGATGAAATCGCCTTTCAGACAAACCTCCTTGCCCTAAATGCAGCAGTGGAAGCTGCCCGTGCGGGAGAGGCAGGGGCAGGTTTTGCGGTAGTGGCTGATGAGGTCAGAAATCTTGCCATGAGAGCAGCCGAAGCCGCCGATACTACATCGGAGCTGATCGAAGACACCCTAAAAAAGATCGAGGATAGCGGCGAGTTAGTAGGCAGGACGAGCGCGGCGTTTGAAGAGGTGGCAGACAGGAGCAAAAAGGCAGCGGCATTGATAAAAGAAATTGCGGCCGCCTCACAGGAGCAGGCTCAGGGGATCGAGCAAGTCAACAAATCATTAGTGGAAATGGACAAGACAACTCAGGAAAACGCTGCACAGTCCGAAGAACTCACAGCTTCCATGTCTACGTTTAAGACAAACCAAAGTACAGATAAAAAGCTAATTCAGGCGAAAATCGCAGCAGCAGTGCCAACTACAACAGCTGCCATCCCGAAGTCTGCGGAGGGGATTACACCCGAAGAGATTATCCCAATGGAAGAAGAATTTAAGGATTTTTAAAAATTATATAGAGGCAGTTTTGAAACTGCCTCTATTGTTTGTCTTCTGGAGCCTTTGACTTTGACTGGGATTTAGGCGGCTTAGGTTTTTCCTTTTTCTTGGCTTTGTCTTCCGCAGCGATCAATTCCACTAAAGATATAGGGGCGGCGTCACCTCTCCGGAATCCTATCTTTGTTATCCTGGTATATCCACCGTTTCTGTTCCCATAGAGTTGATTCGCTTCTTCAAAGAGTTTGTGGACGACCTTTTTGTTTTTCACCACTGCGAGCGCCTGTCTTCTGGCATGGAGATCTCCCCGTTTTGCTAATGTAATTATCTTATCAGCCCAACGTCGGACCTCCTTGGCCTTGGTGTCGGTGGTTCTTATACGGCTGTGCTCCAATAGTGAGGTCACCATATTTCTAAACATAGCCTTCCGATGACTTGCTGTTCTGTTTAGCTTTAATCCGGATTTGAGGTGTCTCATTGCTCTTCCTTCTCTTTCTCATCTTTGTCGGGCGGCAGTTCAAAGCCTTCCAATTTCATTCCTAAAGACAGATCCATTTCAGCCAAGATTTCTTTAATCTCATTCAACGACTTACGTCCGAAATTTTTTGTCTTTAGCATCTCGGGCTCTGTTTTTTGAACCAGGTCGCTAATATATTTTATGTTGGCATTCTTGAGACAGTTGGCCGAACGTACCGAAAGCTCAAGCTCATCCACGCTCCTAAACAGATTCTGATTGATCTCGGGTCGTTGCTTTTTTGGTGCCTCCTCAACTATCACTTCCTCATCAAAATTGATAAAAAGGGAAAGTTGCTCTTTTAATATCTTTGCAGCATACGCAACAGCGTCTTCCGGCAAGACGCCTCCATTTGTCCATACTTCCAAGGTTAATTTATCATAATCGGTCTTCTGGCCTACACGAGCATTACCAACGATATAATTAACCTTCGTTATGGGAGAGAAAACAGCATCAAGGGGAATGGTACCAAGGGGGCTGTCTTCCTCTTTGTTTAATTCCGATGGCACATATCCTTTTCCCATCTTCACGGTAATCTCCATCGATAGTTTGCCATCATTGGAAAGCGTTGCAATATGCTGCTCAGGATTCAAAATAACCACACCGCCATCGGTTATAATATCGGCCGCCTTAACAACACATTCTCCTGCAGCATCAATCCGCACTGTCCGCGGCCCTATATCCTCCATTTTGAAATTGACTTCTTTAATGTTTAACAAAATATCTGCTATATCTTCCACCACACCAGGAATGCTTGTAAATTCATGTGTCACCGCATCAATCTTCGTCGATGTTGCAGCAGCCCCATACAGTGAAGACAAAAGCACTCTTCGCAGGGCATTACCAATTGTCAGGCCAAACCCTCTTTCTAAGGGTTCACAAACAAACTTTCCATAATGATCGTTATGCGTCTCGGGAACTATGTTGACCCCCTTGGGCTTGATAAGATCACACCAATTAATGGACATTGAGTCTTGCGATACCATTATTTCTTCTCCTCGGTAGTCCTTTTGCTATCAAACCAGGATTTAAAAATCTGTTACCCAAACAAAAAGTCTGGACTCTCCGTTAAGACTTACTTCGAATAAAGCTCTACAATAAGCTGTTCTTGAATAGGCATTGTCAATTCTTCACGCGTTGGAAAGGCCTTGACCTCGCCTTTAAAATTATCCTTGTCGAGTTCCAGCCAGTTAGTTACGCCTCTCCGTTCCACCGCGCCCATAGCTTCAGCAAACAGTGAGGTCGTACGTTTCTTTTCCTTTACTTCGATCACATCACCAACTTTTACCAAATAAGAAGGGATATTTACTTTTCTTCCATTGACAGTAAAATGTCCATGCCTGGCCAATAACCGGGCCTGTATACGGGAATTAGCAAAACCGAGCCGATAAACAACATTATCCAGCCTCCGTTCCAGAAGCACCAACAAGCTCGTACCTGTAATTCCCCTTTGACGTTCCGCCTTCTTAAAATAAGAATGAAACTGTTTTTCCAACAGCCCGTACATCCTTTTCACCTTCTGTTTTTCGCGGAGCTGTATCCCATAATCCGAAAGCTTACTACGACGTTGTCCGTGTTGTCCCGGCGCATAATTACGCCTGTCATAGGCACATTTATCAGAATAACACCTATCACCTTTTAAAAATAGCTTAAGATTTTCTCTGCGGCATAACCTGCATACCGACCCAATATATCTTGCCAAATCATCCTCCTGTTCGACCTATTTTAGACTCTCCTCCTCTTTGGAGGCCTACATCCATTATGGGGGATAGGGGTAACATCTTTAATTAACTTCACATTAAATCCCGCACCCTGAAGCGCCCGCAAAGCAGTTTCTCTGCCGGCTCCCGGCCCTTTTACATATACTTCTATACTCCTCATTCCGTGTTCCATCGCTTTTTTGGCTGCGTCTTCAGCCGCAAGCTGAGCGGCAAAAGGAGTGCTTTTTCTCGACCCCTTAAATCCTTGCATGCCGGCACTTGCCCAGGAAATGACGTTTCCAGACTGATCCGTAATCGTAACAATCGTATTATTAAATGTTGATTGGATATGTGCAACCCCATTTTGAACAAACTTTTTGATCTGTTTTTTGCCTTCCCGACGGGCTGTTTTTGCCATTTTACCCCCTAATAACCTTACGGCTTCTTACTTTTCTCTTTTTACTTCTTCCGCTTGCCCACTGTAGCACGACGCGGTCCTTTACGAGTCCTAGCGTTGGTATGGGTCCTCTGCCCCCTTACCGGCAGTGACTTCCTATGGCGTAGGCCCCTGTAGCATCCCAAATCCATCAACCTTTTAATGTTCATAGAAATTTCGCTACGGAGATCACCTTCGACCTTGCACTCACTATCTATGACCTTTCTGATATCACTTACTTGGGATTCAGTTAATTCATCGGTCTTGGTATCTAAATCAATACCGGATTTTTCTAATATCTTTCGGGATGCTGTGCGCCCGATTCCAAAAATATAGGTTAACCCGATCTCTACGCGTTTCCCCTTGGGCAAATCAACTCCAGCGATTCTTGCCAATCTTTACCTCCTTTATCCCTGCCTTTGTTTATGGCGCGGGTTCTCACAAATAACTCTTACAACACCTTTGCGTTTAATAATCTTACACTTAGGACACATTTTTTTAACCGAAGCTCTAACTTTCATCTTCTTTCTCCAGACTAAACCTATTTAATGTCCATCCAAAAATGATAGATTTTGTCACAAGACAAGGCCGCACAAAGGTTTCTACCGGAGGCGTAGTCCCGCCAGAGCGGGACGGAGAACGCTGTATTGGGGCAAAAAATGCCATTTCTGGATGGACATTATTTGGATCGATAAGTTATCCTACCTCTCGTAAGATCATACGGCGAAAGTTCCACTGTCACCGTATCCCCGGGAAGTATTTTAATAAAGTGCATACGCATCTTTCCTGAAATATGGGCCAAGACAATATGGCCGGTCGGCAATTCTACTCGGAACATTGCGTTGGGTAAGGTTTCAAGCACTTTCCCTTCAACTTCAATTGCCTCTTCTTTTGCCATCTAACACTCCCCCATCCCGTTTGCTTAAAATCTCCGGTTCCGTTTCATTGATGACCACGCTATGCTCGAAGTGGGCCGATAAACTGCCATCCTTTGTCACGGCCGTCCATCCGTCCTCTAATGTTTCAACGTCATATCCCCCCATATTGACCATCGGTTCTATTGCCAAAACCATTCCCGGTTGGAGGCGAATTCCCAATCCTGGCTTTCCGTAATTCGGTATCTGCGGATCTTCGTGAAGATCTTTTCCTATGCCATGTCCTACGAACTTCCGAACCACGGAATAACCATTAGCTTCAACATGTGATTGAATCGCGTGAGAAATATCAGAAAGCCTATTTCCGTATCGGGCCTGTTTTATTCCTAAGTAAAGCGACTCTTCCGTGACCCGCAATAAGTGAATGACCTCCTCGGACACCTTCCCCACAGGCACCGTTATGGCCGAATCCCCATAGTATCCGTCAAAAAAGACCCCAAAGTCAATACTAAGGATATCTCCTTCTTTCAAGGGGGTTGAAGAAGGAAAACCATGAACCACTTGGTTGTTTACAGAAGCACAAATGGTATAAGGAAATCCTCGGTATCCCTTGAAAGCAGGCTTTGCCCTGAATTCTTTTGTTAAGTTCTCCGCGCGCTTATCAAGCTTTAATGTATTGATACCGGGTCTGATTTCTTCCTTAAGGGCCGCAAGGATTTCAGCCACAATACTATTGCTTACTCTTAACTTCTCGATTTCTTTGGGAGATTTCAAGGTAACCATATCTTACATACGGCCCTTCATTTGACCTCTCTTCATAAAGCCTTCATAGTGCCTGGCCATCATATGGGATTCCATCTGGGCCACAGTGTCTATCGCCACACCCACCACGATAAGCAATGCAGTTCCACCAAAATAGAATGGGACATTAAACCTATAAATCAAAAGTGTTGGGAGAACACAAACCGTCGAAACATATAGCGCCCCACCAAGGGTAATCCTGGTCAACACCTTGTCGATATAATCAGCGGTACGTTTGCCGGGACGGATCCCGGGGATATATCCGCCATGTTTTTTCATGTTGTCCGCCACATCCGCGGGATTAAATGTTACGGCCGTGTAAAAATAACAAAAAAAGATTATACAGCCCACATAAAAGAGATTGTACCATATGGTGTTCGGGGACATGGCTTGCACAATGCTCTGCATCCATGGCACCTTTATAAAACTGGCTATCGTTGCCGGGAACATAATGATAGAAGACGCGAAGATAGGAGGTATGACCCCTGCCATATTGATCTTCATGGGCAAGTGTGTGCTTTGTCCTCCATACATACGCCGTCCTACAATTCGCTTGGCGTACTGTACCGGTATTCGGCGTTGTCCTCGTTCCATAAAAATAATGGTTGCCACTACCGCAACCATAAGCACGGTCAGAATCAAGACAAGGAAGACCCCCATCTCACCCGTGCTTAAAAGACGAAAGGTATTCCCGATAGCAACGGGCATCCCTGCCACAATCCCTGCAAAAATGATCATAGAGATACCGTTGCCGATTCCGCGTTCGGTAATCTGTTCGCCAAGCCACATGATGAAAGCCGTACCGGCTGTTAATGTAATTATCGTCATGATACGAAAAGACCACCCTGGAATTAAAACCACGGGGGCGCCCCCCGGCGAGACCATATTCTCTAAACCCACACTGATCATAAACGACTGAATAACACCCAGGACGATTGTGCCGTACCGCGTATATTGTGTAATTTTTTTACGACCGGATTCTCCCTCCTTGGAAAGCCGTTCCAGCGTGGGGATAACCACAGTTAGCAGCTGTAATATAATGGACGCGCTAATATAGGGCATAATCCCAAGCGCAAACACAGAGAGTCGCTCCAGCGCCCCACCGGAAAACATGTCAAAGAGCCCGAATAATGTCCCTTGCGCCCGGGCAAAAAATGATGCCAATGCATCCCCATCAATACCGGGTGTCGGAACATGCACGCCGACACGATATACTATCAACAACAACAAAGTATATGTAATTCGCTTCTTTAATTCAGGAATCTTAAAAATATTTTGAAAGCCGGTTCCTACCACGTTAACATCCTATTATCTTTCTATTATCTTTCCGCCCACAGCTTCCACCTTTGCGCGTGCCGATCGGCTGCAAGCCCTGATGTTCAGGGTTAAAGGATAGGTTATCTCTCCTTTCCCCAACAGCTTAATTCCTTCGGTGCCATGTTTTAATAAACCTGCCTCCTTAAAGGCGGCATCGTCAACCATAGCCCCCTTTTCAAATCTGGCCAGATCCTGAATGTTAATTATGCTGTATCTTTTCTTGAAAATATTCGTAAAGCCTCTCTTAGGCAGTCTCCGCTGCAGAGGCATTTGGCCCCCTTCAAAACCGACACGCACACCGCCGCCGGATCGTGAGTTCTGACCTTTTTGCCCTCTTCCCGAGGTCTTACCCCATCCGGAGCCAGGCCCTCTGCCGACTCGTTTCCTACTCTTGCGCACCCCTGTTGGGGGGGCCAATTCATTAAGATTCATTGCCCTGCTCCTCAACTTGCAATAAATGGGACACTTTGTTTATCATACCTTGTATGGTAGGGCTGTTCTTTACAACAACCGATCGATTCAACTTGCGGAGTCTCATTGCCCTGAGAATCTTTCGGTGTTTTTCAGGTCTTCCTATCATACTCTTTCGTAATGTAATTTTAACCATTTCCGACATTGATCCCCATCCTTTCCAAGTCCACCCAGAAGCCGATTTAAATCTCCTCAGGATTTTTCCCGCGCCTCCTGGCAATAGATTCTCGAGATTCAAGCTGGCGCAGCCCTGCAATAGTGGCCTTCACAATATTGTGCGGATTATGGGACCCCAAACACTTGGTAAGTATATTTTGCACTCCTACAGCTTCCAGTACTGCTCGTACAGCGCCCCCGGCGATGAGTCCGGTACCTGCTGAGGCCGGTTTTAGTAAAACACGGCCCGCTCCAAACCTCCCAATGACTTGATAGGGTACGGTATTGTCTATCAAGGCAACTTGGGTCATGTCTTTTTTTGCCTGTTCAATCCCTTTACGAATCGCCTCAGGCACCTCATTAGCCTTGCCGAGACCGCATCCCACACTACCATTACCATTGCCCACCACAACTATCGCGCTAAATCCGAAGCGGCGGCCGCCCTTGACCACTTTTGCTACACGGCTGATGTGGATTACCTTATCTATTAATTGAACATCTTCTGAGTTTACCTTAAACAATGGGTTCCTCCCTATTAAAAATCTAAACCACCTTCTCGTGCTCCTGTCGACAACGCTTTAATACGTCCGTGATATAAAAACCCATTACGATCAAAAACAACCCGTGAGATTTCCTTCTCAGCAGCTCTCCGTGCTAAGAGCTTCCCGATGTGATGAGCTGCCGCCTTCTTGTCTTCAAACTTGGGCATTTCCCTGACAACCTTCTCAGTTGTAGAGGCTGAAACCAAGGTTTGCCCGGTCGTATCCTCAATAATCTGTGCATACATATGTCGAGCGCTTCTAAAGACAGATAGCCTCGGACGTTCATTTGTTCCAAGCATTTTTTTCCGAATACGTTTTTTTCTTTTTAAGCGTGCCCTTAATTTCTCGTTCGTCAATCCCATAAATCACACTCTCAAATTTATTTTGCTCCAGACTTACCAGCCTTTTTCCTAATATGCTCTTCTGCGTATTTAATCCCTTTACCCTTATACGGTTCGGGTTTACGAAAAGACCTTACTTTGGCAGCAGTTAATCCTAAAAGCTCTTTGTCTATCCCTAAAAGAACAATTTTGGTCTGCTTTTCAACTGTAGCGCTGATCCCCTCTGGAAGTTTGTAAACAACGGGATGGGAATAGCCGATATTAAAGGTCAACGTATCCCCTTTCAAATCAACTCGATAACCTACCCCGTTTATTTCAAGGACGCGTTCAAAACCCTTGGTAACACCTGTAACCATATTTGCAACCAGGGTACGTGTCAATCCATGTAAGGCCCTCATCTCATTAGACGAACCACCAGGATTCACTATTATCTTATCATCTTCAACTTGAAGATTGACATTTGGGTGTATAGCTCTTGACAGCTGCCCCTTCTTTCCCTTAACCGTTATATTACACTCTTTATAGCTTACTTCAACAGATTCCGGTATTGGTATCGGCATCTTCCCTATTCGCGACATTTCCTTTTCCCCTTCTCCGGGCAATAGTTTACCAAACAGCGCAAAGGAGTTCCCCCCCTAAGTTTTGTTTTTTTGCCTCTCGATCCGTCAGTACGCCGCGAGATGTTGATAGAATAGCAATCCCCATACCGTTTAGTATTAATGGAATATCTTTTTGCTTTACATAGATACGTCGACTCGGTTTGCTATGTCTTTTCATTCCTACAATAGCGCTCTGATTCGTCTCGGAGTACTTTAAATATATTCGAACAAAACCCTGTTTCCCGTCCTTAATGAGCTTGTAGTTTTTAATATACCCCTCGGATTTCAAAATCTTGACCACACTGATCTTCAGTTTGGACGCAGGGACGTCTACTCGATTAAAATTTGCTGTACTTCCATTACGTATGCGTGTCAGCATGTCAGCCAAAGGATCCGTAACTGCCATGGATTTCTCCTATTTCTTTAATGCTATGAAAATAAATGGTGTATTAATCTGTTGTCATTTTATAGACAAAAGAAGCTCTTTACCAACTTGACTTTACGACGCCCGGCAATTCGCCCCTTAGCGCCATAGTCCTGAAACATATCCGGCAGATGCCGAATTTCCTTATAAACCCTCTCGGCCTCCCACAAATAGGACAACGCCTATATTCACGAGTACTAAATTTGGGAGGACGTAATGCTTTTGCCATCAAAGATTTCTTTGCCAAACAACCCTCCTTCTTACCGTTTTGTGGTCCCTATCAATCCCTAAAAGGCATCCCCATCAATTTGAGAAATGCCTTCGCCTCTTCATCCGTTTTAGCAGTAGTATTAATTGTAATATTCAAGCCTTTAATTTTATCAATTTTGTCATAATCGATCTCAGGAAATATAATTTGTTCCTTAATCCCAAGTGAGTAGTTCCCTCTCTTGTCAAACGCCTTCCCTGAAACACCCTGGAAGTCCCGCACCCTCGGAAGAGCAATATTGACCAGCTTGCCAAAAAAATCGTACATTCTATCACTACGAAGGGTCACCTTACATCCAATAGGCATCCCTGCTCTCAGTTTAAAGGTTGCAATCGATTTTTTTGCCCGTGTTATCACAGGCTTTTGCCCAGCAATCAGGGTAAGCTCTTGAACAGCTCCGTCCAGTATCTTAATATTATGTATTGCTTCACCCAACCCCATGTTAAGGCTTATCTTGGTCAGCCGCGGAATCTGCATGACATTTTTATAGCCAAACATCTCCTTGAGTTTTGGCGCTACCTCTTCCTTATATAAGCTTTTTACCTGTGACATCTTATCCCTCACCCAAATCCTACTTATCCAAAATCTCCCCGCACTTCCGGCAAACCCGGACCTTCTTGCCATCCTCCAATTGTTTCATCTGTGTCCGTATTCCATTCATGCATTTATCACATATCACCATTACGTTAGAGAAATCTATGGGACTCTCTTTTTCAACAATCCCTCCCTGGCGACTTGGCCCTCCAGCCCGTGTATGCCGCTTTATCATGTTGGCATTTTCTACAATAAGACGTCCCTTCTTATGAATAACACTCAAGACCTTACCGATTTTTCCCTTTTCTTTACCAGCGATGATCTTAACTTTATCGTCTTTTTTGATACGGCAAACTTTTCTCATGATCTATATCTACTCCTCGCCTTCCCCCTGTTATAAAACTTCAGGAGCCAGCGATATAATTTTCATAAATTTTTTGGCGCGTAACTCTCGGGCAATGGGACCAAATATACGCGTACCTATCGGTTCCTTCTGTTGGTTGATAAGTACCGCGGAATTATCGTCAAATCGAATATATGATCCATCCGGTCTGCGAACCTCTTTCTTTGTCCGAACCACAACGGCCCGCATAACATCACCTTTTTTCACCTTTGAATTAGGCATCGCCTCTTTGACTGAAACAACAATGATGTCGCCGACGCTCGCATACCGTCGCTTTGCTCCACCTAACACCTTGATACAATATAGCTTTTTTGCGCCGGAATTATCTGCTGCCTGTAGTTGAGTTTCTGCCTGTATCATGACTTGTTCCTTACTTATTTAGCTCGATATTGTATAGCTTTTGGTTATTCCAGTATTGACAGTCTTAAAGAGCCAGCTGCGAGTTACGGGTTGCGAGTTTTAAACACGTAACTCGGAACCCGTAACTCGTAACTCGCAACACTTCCTTATACAGCCTTCTCCACAATTTTCGAGACACGCCACCGCTTCATCTTCGACAATGGTCGAGTTTCAATAATCGCCACTTTGTCGCCGATCTGGCACTGATTCAGTTCGTCATGGCATGCATACTTAACGCGTCTGCGAATATATTTCTTATAAAGAGGATGCTTAACCAAACGATCTACCTGGATCACCGTTGTCTTGTCCATTTTATTGCTCAAGACTATACCAACCCTTTTTTTCCTCAAACCGCGCTTTTTCATGATCTATTTTACTTCCTTAGTCCCCAATTCCTTGCTTTGCTCATTTAAGACAGTCTTGATCCGGGCTATATCCTTTTTGATCTGGGGAATTTTCATAGGATTTTCCAATTGCCCGGTAACATGCTGAAATCTCAAATTAAACAACTCTACAGTCAAATCTTTCAGCTTAACTTCCGTCTCTTCTGTTGTCATGACCCTGATTTCTTTTGCTTGCATGGTGGCTTAGCCCCTCGTTACAATCTTTGTCTTGAAAGGAAGCTTGTGGGCAGCCAACCGAAAAGCCTCAGCTGCCAATTCTCTGGGTACCCCTCCCATTTCATAAATAATCTTTCCCGGACGTACAACAGCAACCCACCCTTCCGGCGATCCTTTACCTCCACCCATTCTGGTCTCAGCAGGCTTTTTGGTGACCGGCCTATCAGGAAAAACCCGAATCCAAAGCTTGCCTCCCCTTTTTACATGGCGAGTCACTGCGATCCGAGCAGCCTCAATCTGTTGGGCCGTAATATATCCACATTCAACAGCCTGTAAACCATATTCGCCAAAAGCAAAGCTTGACCCACGATAAGAGGCCCCTCTCATTCTCCCTTTTTGCCATTTTCTATGTTTAACTTTTTTAGGACTTAACATATGCGCAGACTCCTAAAGCTTTTCTTCTCCCACTTTCTTGAGTATTTCTCCCTTGAAAATTAATACCTTGATTCCTATAAGCCCGTAGGTTGTGTGGGCTTCGCTAAAACCACAATCTATATCAGCCCTCAGCGTATGAAGAGGAACCCTACCCTCACGATACCATTCTGTTCGGGCCATCTCAGCTCCTCCAAGACGTCCGGAACAGGTAATCTTGATACCTTGTGCGCCAAACCGCATGGCCGAGGTTACCGCTTTTTTCATCGCGCGCCGAAATGCAACTCTGCGCACAATTTGCAACGCCACGTTTTCTGCCACAAGTTGAGCGTCCTGTTCAGGTTTTCGTACTTCCTGGATATCAATAATTACTTCCATCCGAACAAGTTTTTCCAATTCCCGTTTAAGATTTTCTATTTCTGTTCCTTTTCTCCCAATAACAAGCCCTGGACGAGCCGTAAATATACGAAGCTTAATACGCTTTGCAGCGCGCTCGATTTCTGTCCTGGAAATACCGGCATGGGAAAGCTTTTTTTTCAAAAATTGCCGTATGTTATTGTCTTCATATACAAACGCCGCATAATTTTTCACGGCGAACCATTTCGAGTCCCATGACTTAATGATCCCCAATCTAAAACCTATCGGATGGACTTTCTGCCCCACACCAACCTCCTCTTTCCTTAAGCCCCCTCGGACAAAATTACGGTAATATGACTCGTCCTTTTCAATATCCTGTAACCACGCCCTTGAGCTCTTGGCCGAAACCGTTTCAACGACGTCCCCTGGTCAACAAATACATTTCGCACAACAAGGGAATCAACATCAACACCAGGTTTCTGGTCTGCGTTAGCAACAGCGGAACGGATAACCTTGTCAAGAATTCTGGCTGCCTTCTGAGGCATAAACTTCAGGTTACTTAGGGCACCCTCAACAGGCTTTCCTTTGGCAGCAACTAAAATTTTGCGAACCTTTGTTGGAGAAATCCGTATAAATTTAGCCTTAGCTTTAACATCCATTAGCATAACCTCGGTTATTTACTTCTTCACTCGGGTTTTTTTGTCGCCTGCGTGACCATAATAGATACGTGTAGGCGCAAATTCTCCCAGCTTATGTCCAACCATATTTTCTGAAATAAACACGGGAATAAACTTTTTTCCATTATGAACGGCAAGTGTCAATCCCACAAATTCCGGAACTATTGTCGAACGTCTCGACCAAGTTTTGATCACCTGCCGACTCTTAATCTCCTGGGCAGCCAAGACCTTCTTCAATAACTTTGGATCAATATATGGGCCTTTTTTTGCTGAACGCGGCACGACTTTCTCTCCCTTCTTACATACCCTACTTTCTTTTTACGGTCTTATATCCCTTTGTGGGAACACCCCACGGTGTTACAGGATGTCGCCCACCTGAACTTTTGCCTTCTCCACCGCCATGCGGATGATCTACAGGATTCATAGCAACTCCACGCACATGCGGCCGTCTGCCCAACCAGCGTTTTCTACCGGCCTTACCCAATGAAACATTTTCATGGTCTACATGCCCAACCTGGCCGATTGTCGCCCAGCAGTTGATAAGTATCTGTCGAACTTTACCGGAAGGGAGTTTAACGTGTGCATATTTACCTTCTTTGGCTACAAGTTGTGCATACGTTCCAGCGCTTCGAACAATTTGTCCCCCTTTTCCCACTCGCAACTCCACGTTGTGAATCTGAGTTCCAAGGGGAATACTCCTTAATGGAAGGGCATTGCCAGGCTTAATATCCGCCTTTTCGCTCGCAATTACTTTAGCCCCTACCGAGAGACTAACCGGCGCCACAATGTATCGTTTCTCCCCGTCTACGTAATGCAAAAGCGCAATTCGAGCTGACCGGTTCGGATCATATTCTATTGCTGCCACCTTGGCCGGGATATCTCTTTTATCCCTTTTAAAGTCTATCAAACGATAGCGGCGTTTATGCCCCCCTCCCCTGTGGCGACATGTTACACGGCCATTTGAATTGCAGCCGCCTGTTCGTGTCAAACCCTTGGCCAAACTTTTTTCAGGAGATGACCTCGTGATCTCATCAAATGTATGATATGATTGAGTCCTCCGCCCCGGGGAAGTCGGCTTTACAGTCCTTATACCCATAATCTACCTCATTCTAAATTGACGATTTTCGATTTAAGATTGACTATTATTCCCCTCAATCTTCAATCGTCAATCGAAAATCGTCAATCCAACTATGCTCCTTCGAAAAATTCTATACGTTCTCCCGGCCCAAGCGTCACTATCGCCTTTTTCCAATTTCGACGTTTACCGATAATCCTGCCTACCCGCTTTTTTTTCCCTATCACCTGAATCGTACGAACTTTTAATACTCGAACATTAAAAATCAACTCAATCGCTCTTCGGATCTCAACCTTATTTGCCCTTGGCGCAACCTCAAAGGCCAATTGGTTGTTGGCCTCCTTATTAATAGTACTCTTCTCAGTAACCAACGGTCTTCGAATAATCTTATATTCGTTCATGGGAGCAACCTCTCCTCTATCTGCTTGATGGCAGGCTCCAGTAGTACAAGGCGTTTGAACTTCAAGACATCATAAACATTTAGTCCTTCCATCCGCAAGACTTTTACATTTGGGACATTTCTGGAGGAAAGCTCCAAGGTCTTATTTGCGGCATCAGTAACAATCAAAGCGTTGTCGGCCTTTAACTTTTTCATGACCTCCACAAAGCCCTTTGTCTTGATCTCCTCAAGGTCAAATCGGGCCAAAATTAGAAGAGCGTCATCACTGCGTTTAGTTGTCAGCGCCATTCTAAGCGCCTGCTTCCGTATCTTCTTGGAAACCTTGCGGGCAAAACTTCTTGGCAAAGGTCCAAATACCGTTCCACCACCCCGCATAACAGGAGAACGTATGGTACCAGCCCTCGCACGGCCCGTTCCCTTCTGCCGGTACGGCTTCTTGCCCCCACCTCGAACATCCGAACGCCCCTTGGTTGACGCAGTCCCGGATCGCCTGTTCGCCAGTTGCATGACCACCACTTCATGGAGGACATGCTTTTTCACCGGAACATCAAAGATATTAGCCGGCAGTTCTACCTCGGAGACTTTCTCTCCTTTTGTGTTGTATACATCCATCATCCCCATTGTTTAGTCTCCAGCAATAGCACTACTTTTCCGTTTTCTAACTTCCACCAAACCGCCCTGGCTCCCGGGGACCGCCCCTTTTATGATCAAAAGGTTCTGTTCCGGGCGTACACCCACAACTTCCAGGCCCTTGACGGTAACACGACTGTCCCCGTAATGCCCCGGAAGTTTCTTTCCCTTCATTACCTTTGCCGGCCAAGCACACATTCCAATAGAGCCAGGCACCCGGTGAGAATGAGATCCATGGGTTTCCCTTCCCCCATGAAATCCCCATCGCTTAATAACACCGGCATAGCCCCTACCTTTGGACGTGCCGGATATGTCAACACGTTCTCCGGTTTCAAATATATCAACGGTAATCGTTTGCCCTTCTTTAAACTCGGAATAATCGTCCGCGGGAAATTCCCGCAAAAAGCTAAAAGCACGCTCTCCGCTTTTTTTAAAATGGCCGGCCAGCGGCCGGTTAACCTTTTTCTGATTCTTTTCCTCAAAACCGATCTGTAAGGCCTCATAACCATCCCTGTCCTGGGTCTTTATGTGGGTAACCACACACGGTCCCACCTGGAGAATGGTCACCGGCAAACGCTGTCCGTCCGAAGAAAATATGCTCGACATGCCTATTTTTTTTGCCAACAATCCTTTTATCATTGTTTCAATCCTTATCTAACCAGAAAAAACGCCTTCGAGAGGCGCTTCTACCCGCACACCGCTTAAAGATATCTCTTTTTGAGACCCTTGCAATGGCCCCACTTTAGAGATCTTAAAGCTGGCTGATTAATTTACTCAATGGTAAAAAAATCTACTATTGTATTGCGCAAGAGCGATCGATCTTGTGATCTAATCTCAGAGTTTAATTTCCACATCTACACCCGCGGATAGATCAAGCTTCATAAGTGCATCCACGGTCTGTTGTGTGGGTTCTAATATGTCTAACAACCTCTTATGGGTTCTGATCTCAAACTGTTCTCTTGATTTCTTATCCTTGTGTGGCGATCTCAAAACACAATATTTATTAATCTTCGTCGGCAATGGTATAGGGCCTGCAATTTTGGCCCCAGTCCGTTTAGCCGTATTTACAATATCTACAGCAGCCTGATCTAAGAGCTTATAATCATAAGCTCTCAACCGAATTCTAATTTTCTGATTCATCATCATAATTATAAACTTTCAAGTAGCTATTTCTATTCTATAACTTCACTGATAACACCGGCACCAACTGTACGGCCGCCTTCGCGTATGGCAAAACGGAGCTCTTTTTCCATTGCTATAGGCGTTATCAGCTCCGCGTCTATTGATATGTTGTCGCCCGGCATTACCATCTCT
>JBDRFJ010000245.1:0-13686 GCA_043818915.1 Pseudomonadota bacterium
CGCCTGACCCGCAGTTGCCAGACAGCGCGTAATGGCCGCCGTCAATGTCGTCTTTCCATGATCTATATGACCTATAGTGCCTACATTAACATGCGGCTTCGTACGCTCAAATTTCTTCTTAGCCATGACGCATCCTCCTCAGTTGTCAACTGCTGCTTACCACCTATAATGGGCAAATGCTTTGTTTGCCTCTGCCATCCTGTGGGTATCTTCTCTCTTTTTAAAAGCTGCACCCCGCTTGTTGGCTGCATCAATCAATTCACCCGCCAACTTATTCGCCATATCCTTATCAGAGCGGGAAGCAGCATAAGCAATAATCCAACGTATCCCTAACGCTATACGTCGGCTTGCACTTACCTCCATTGGAACCTGGTAGGTGGCCCCACCCACTCGACGAGATTTAACCTCAATAACCGGCTTAACATTGCCCAACGCTTTTTCAAAAACGGCAAGCGGGGCTTCTTTGATACGATTCTGTATAATATCAAATGCGTTATACACTATCGATTGTGCTACACTCTTTTTTCCGTCTTGCATTACGACGTTAATAAATTTGCCTACCAACCTATTGTTATATTTAGGATCAGGCAAGACGCTCCGTTTTGGTACTTCTCTTCTACGAGCCATATATAAAGAATCTCCAGCTTAATATTAGTCTGTGTCCATTCAGAAATGGTATATTTGATGCCGTTTCTGAATGGACACTATTTGGGTTTCTTGGCCCCATACTTTGACCGACCTTGCTTACGATCCTGAACCCCGATAGCATCAAGTGTGCCACGCACAACATGATATCGTACACCGGGCAAATCCTTCACACGCCCGCCCCGTACTAAGATCACGGAATGTTCCTGCAAGTTATGCCCTATCCCGGGAATGTATGAGGTTACCTCAATTCCGTTTGTTAACCGAACACGTGCTACCTTTCTTAAGGCTGAATTAGGTTTTTTGGGGGTAGAGGTATATACTCTGACACACACCCCGCGTCTTTGCGGACACCCCTTTAAGGCCGGGGTATTTGTTTTGTTCTTTAACCGTGTTCGGCCCTTCTTTACTAATTGATTAATAGTAGGCATAATATCCTCATTATTTGTACAGACAATCGTACTTCTGTTTTTTTACTCTTTGTGAAGTGCTGCCCTGAATAACAAAAAGAATTATTTATCAATATTACCCCTCTGTGTCAACAAAAATCTTTCATCCCCTTCTTTTATTCGCAAGGTGTCCCCAAACATCTCTCCACATCATTCATTACCGCCGGCAGCAGCCTCTACCTCCGTTTCTGTCTACGCCTCATCAGTACCAGTAGCAATAGTAATATCTTTGTATCGGTCAAGGCCGGTCCCCGACGGGATAATACGCCCCATAATGACATTCTCCTTTAACCCTCTCAAGGTATCCACCCTGCCGGCAATAGCAGCATTTGATAGCACCTTGGTGGTTTCCTGAAATGATGCGGCAGAAATAAAGCTTTCAGTGCTCAACGACGCCTTTGTGATACCGAGGAGGAGGGGTTCAGCAGTGGCTGGGGTACCGCCTTCTTTCAGGATACGCTCATTGGCCTCTTCAAATATTCGTCTTTCTACCTGTTCGTCTAACAAAAAGTCTGTATCACCTGGGTCGGTGACTCTGATCCGTTTGAGCATCTGTCGGACAATGACCTCAATGTGCTTGTCGTTGATACGAACCCCTTGAAGCCGATAGACCTCCTGAACCTCATCGACCAGATACCGAGCGAGGGCATGCACTCCCAACACGTTTAAGATATCGTGTGGATCAATGGACCCCTCCATCAATGACTCGCCGGCCCGGATATAGTCTCCCTCATGCACGCTTATGTGCTTTCCTTTTTGGATCAAATAGTCTTTCTTGTCACCAACCTCAGGGGTAATGGTGACTTTTCTCTTTCCTTTTACTCCCTTGGAAAAGCTGATATATCCGTCAATCTCACTTATAACAGCGGTCTCTTTCGGTTTTCTGACTTCAAATAGCTCAGCCACCCGGGGAAGACCACCTGTAATGTCTTTAGTCTTTGTAGTTTCTCGTGGAATCTTCGCAACAATATCTCCTGCCGCAACCATTTTGCCTTCTGATACCGTCAAGATAGCATTCAGTGGGAGAAGATATCTGGCGTCTCTATTCGTACCCGGGATTTTAGTAGTCTTTCCTCTCTCATCTTTAATCGATATCCGAGGACGCAATTCAGTCTCCTTGTAGTCCACAATCACCATGCTCGCTTTTCCAGTTACCGGATCGACCTTTTCCGTCATGGTCCGCCCGGCAATAACATCCCCAAACTTAATCTTACCTGAGGCTTCGGTTAAAATCGACATGGTATACGGATCCCAAAGCGCTATTAAATCGCCAGGCATGACCGGCTCGCCATCTTTTTTGATGAGATGTGCCCCATAGATGACAGGATACCGTTCCCGCTCGCGTCCATTCGGACTAATAACAGCAACCTCGCCGTTACGGTTCATTGCCACCGACTCACCATCTACATTTCCTACAGTCTCCAAGTTGATAAACTTAACCGCACCTTTGTTTCGAGCCTTTATGTCTGCCTGCTCCGCCCTTCGACTGGCAGTCCCTCCAATATGAAAGGTTCTCATGGTAAGCTGTGTCCCTGGTTCCCCGATTGACTGAGCAGCCAAAATGCCTATAGCCTGCCCGATCTCAACCGGTCTCCCATGGGCCAAATCTCGGCCATAACATTTAGCGCATACCCCCACCTTTGAACGGCATGTTAGAACCGACCTGATCTGCACCTGTTCCAAACCTGCTTCGTCGATCTTTTTAACCTTTGCCTCGTCGATATCTTCGCCGGCTTTGACCAATATTTGATCTGAAAATGGATCCCGTATATTATCCAACGCAACCCGTCCAAGTACACGTTCTCCAACCCGTTGAATAATTTCACCACCCTCCATGAGCGATTTCACTTCAATACCTTCGGTGGTTCCGCAATCTTGCTCTATTATGATCGCATCCTGCGCTACATCCACCAACCGCCGGGTTAAGTAACCTGAATTTGCGGTCTTTAACGCGGTATCTGCCAAACCTTTCCGTGCGCCATGGGTAGAGACAAAGTATTGGAGCACCGTTAGCCCCTCCCGGAAATTCGACGTTATCGGGGTCTCAATAATTTCGCCGGACGGTTTGGCCATCAGACCACGCATTCCAGCCAATTGGCGCATCTGGTCTTTACTCCCTCTGGACCCGGAATCGGCCATAATATATATGGAATTAAAACTTTCCTCCTTGAGGATCTCACCATCTTCTCCACGAACAACCTCGCCGGCTTCATCCACTACCGGCGCCATCTTCATCTCTTCCATCATCTTGTTGGCAACTTCGTCCGTGGCCTTGGCCCAGATGTCAACCACCTTGTTATATTTTTCGCCTTGGGTGATCAGGCCCTCAACATACTGTTCCTCTATCTCCTTAACTTCCTTTCCGGCCGCTTTTAAGATAGCGTCTTTCTGTGGGGGGATGACCATATCATTCACTGCCACCGAAACAGCTGCCTTCGTGGCATAATAAAAGCCTAAATTTTTCAACCTATCAGCAAGAATAACGGTCGTTTTGATACCAAGACTCCTATAACACTGGTTAATCAAATTACGCAGGGCCTTCTTATCCATAACCTTGTTAATCAGATCAAAAGGGAGATCAGATGGCACAATCTCCCTAAAAATAATACGCCCCACAGTGGTGTCGACACGTTTGCCATCCATACGAACCCGCACAGGAGCATGTAGTCCTGCCATGCCGGCGTCATGAGCCATGCGAACTTCTTCGGGATTCGCAAAAATCTTTCCTGCCCCTTTTTCACGTGAGACAACACGGGTAAGGTAATATATCCCCAGTACAATATCCTGAGTCGGCACAATAATCGGCTCTCCATTGGCTGAAGACAGGATATTATTGGTGGACATCATCAGCACACGCGCTTCGATCTGTGCCTCTATGGAAAGAGGGATATGGACCGCCATCTGATCGCCATCGAAATCTGCATTAAAGGCTGTACAGACCAGGGGGTGGAGCTGAACTGCTTTGCCCTCGATCAAAATCGGCTCAAAGGCCTGCATGCCGAGGCGGTGTAAGGTGGGAGCACGGTTCAGTATAATAGGGTACTCCTTTACGACTTCGTCCAAGGTATCCCAAACTTCCGGGGTCTCGCGTTCTACCATTCTTTTAGCGCTCTTTATGGTGGTAACATACCCTTTGGCTTCAAGCCTACTGTAAACAAATGGCTTAAACAGCTCTAAAGCCATCTGTTTCGGAAGGCCACATTGATGCAGACGCAACTCCGGGCCAACGACAATTACAGTTCTACCGGAATAGTCAACACGTTTCCCCAATAGATTCTGGCGGAACCGTCCCTGTTTCCCCTTGAGCATATCACTTAATGATTTTAGAGGCCGTTTATTGGTACCGGTAACGGTCTTACCTCTTCTACCATTATCAAACAAAACATCCACCGCTTCCTGAAGCATCCTTTTCTCGTTGCGTATGATGATATCCGGAGCGTGCAGATCCTGGAGTCTTTTCAGACGATTATTTCTATTGATAACGCGTCTGTAAAGATCGTTCAGATCGGAAGTGGCAAAACGTCCCCCTTCCAAGGGGACCAAGGGACGCAGATCAGGGGGTAACACAGGAATGACATCCATTATCATCCACTCAGGACGATTATTCGATCGCCTAAAGGCGTCGACCACCTTAAGCTGCTTGAAACACTTCTTTTTTTTGGCCTCTGAACCGGTATTCCGTATTTCCTCGCGAAGATCAGCATAAAGCTGATCTAAGTCTATTTTAGCCAAAATTGTTTTGATTCCTTCAGCGCCCATCTCTGCCTTAAAGGCCGTCCCATACTTTTCACGGGCCTCGTTATACTTTTCTTCTGTCAGGATTTCTTTATATTTTAGAGGGGTGTTACTGGGATCAGTGACAACATAGGCATCAAAATAAAGGACCTTCTCCAATTCTTTCATGGTAATATCGAGAAGGTTTCCGATTTTGCTCGGAAGGCTTTTTAAAAACCAGATATGGGCAACAGGAGTAGCCAACGCAATATGGCCCATCCGCTCTCTTCGCACTTTGGACTGTATGACTTCTACTCCACACTTCTCACATACTACGCCTCGATGTTTCATCCTCTTGTATTTACCGCAGTTGCACTCGTAATCCTTAGTCGGCCCGAATATTTTGGCACAGAACAGCCCGTCTCGTTCCGGCTTGAACGTACGATAATTGATAGTTTCAGGCTTTTTGATTTCACCGTAAGACCACTCCCGTATTTTCTCAGAGGAAGCGATAGAAATTTGGACCGCTCCAAAGTTGACCGGATCTTTCGGACGCGCAAAAAAGCTGTAAATATCTTCCAATGTTCTCTCCTTTATTTTTCCTTCTCTTCAAGCCGCACATCCAACCCAAGGCTCTGAAGCTCCTTAATCAGTACATTAAATGACTCCGGCAAGCCTGGTTCCAGTGTATTGTCACCCTTAACAATCTTTTCATACATACGAGTGCGGCCTGCTACATCATCCGATTTCACAGTCAAAAATTCTTGCAGTGCATAGGCGGCTCCATAGGCCTCCATAGCCCAAACTTCCATTTCACCAAGGCGTTGACCACCGAACTGGGCTTTGCCGCCAAGAGGTTGCTGGGTTACCAGTGAATAAGGCCCGATCGATCTCGCATGAATCTTGTCAGCAACCAGATGATGCAATTTCAGCATGTACATAACCCCTACCGTCACTTTATTATCAAACGCCTCTCCTGTTCGACCGTCATAAAGGGTGGCCTGCCCAACAGAAGGAAGGTCGGCATCTTTGAGAAGCTTTTCAATCTCCTTTTCAGTCGCACCGTCAAAGACTGATGTTGCCAAATGGACACCATTGCGATAATAAAGCGCCATATTTTTCAGTTCTTCATCATCCATGTCGTCTATAATGGCTTGCATCGATTTCGATGTGAAGATATGTTTCAGTTTTTTCCTTATTAGTTCGAGTTCCGACTTCTCAAATAAATTGTAAATCTGCCGGCCTAAGCCCTTGGCCGCCCATCCCAAATGGATTTCCAATACCTGCCCCACATTCATTCGTGAAGGGACCCCCAAAGGGTTTAACACCATATCTACCGGCGTACCGTCTTCAAAATAAGGCATATCCTCCTCAGGCAGGATTCTCGAAACAACCCCCTTGTTTCCGTGACGACCTGCCATCTTGTCTCCCACCGAAAGCGTGCGCTTCATAGCGACATAGACCTTGACCAACTTGATAACACCGGGGGGGAGTTCATCACCTTTCTTCAGGCGACTCAATTTTTCTTCAAAAAGTGTCTTAACAAGATCAATTTGTTCTTTATAACCATCCAATAGCTTTGACACCTTCTCAGCTATATCATCATCCGGCAGAACAACTCGACCCCACTTTTGCAAGGGTATGGAATCTATGTCGGAAGCAGTGATTTTCGCCCCCTTCTTTACCACAATTTTACCGCGGTCATTTTTTATGGAAGCGTCACATTTTTGTCCGGCCAAAAGCTCCTTGAGCCTTTCTCGAGTTGATTCTTCTATAATCTTAAGCTCATCTTTCCGATCTTTTTCGAGTCGAACGATCTCCTCGTTTTCAACCGATTTTGCACGACTGTCTTTTTCCACCCCCTTGCGTGAAAAGACCTTGGCGTCAATTACAATGCCGGAAATTCCAGGGGGAACTCGAAGAGATGTATCTTTTACATCACCAGCCTTTTCTCCAAAAATCGCTCTCAAGAGTTTTTCTTCCGGAGAAAGTTGTGTCTCCCCTTTTGGGGTAATTTTGCCTACTAATACATCACCAGGGCCTACCTCTGCGCCAATCCGAACAATTCCGCTTTCATCCAGATCTTTTAACGCATCCTCTCCCACGTTCGGTATATCCCGCGTGATCTCTTCCTTGCCGAGTTTTGTATCCCGGGCAACAGTGTCAAACTCTTCAATATGAACCGACGTAAATACCCCATCTTTGCTCAAGCGTTCGCTAACCAGTATAGAATCTTCGAAATTGTATCCGCCCCATGGCATGAAGGCAACCATGATATTCTTTCCAAGAGCGAGTTCTCCCATTTCAGTAGCAGGGCCGTCAGCAATAATATCTCCTTTTTTAACACTGTCACCTTTCCGAACAATCGGTTTGTGATTAAAACAGGTATTCTGATTCGATCTGTTGAATTTATTTAACTTACAGATTTCCACCTTCGGTTTCGTGCCATCCCCTTCTGCTGAATCATAGCGCAACACTATTCGGGAAGCATCCACATCCATTACTTTCCCATCTTCTTTGGCAATTGCCGTAACTCCGGAATCCTTAGCAACGACCTTTTCCATACCTGTGCCGATCAGAGGAGCGCTGTTTGTCAAAAGAGGAACTGCCTGACGTTGCATGTTCGACCCCATGAGCGCACGGTTGGCATCATCGTTCTCTAAAAACGGAATCAACGAGGCCGAAATGCTCACCAACTGGTTTGGAGAGACATCCATAAATTCAACCTCTTCGCGATTAACCATCATGAATTCTCCGGCAACACGCGCTGACACCTTTGGATTCCTGAACCGTCCGTTTACTGTCAACGGAGCATTTGCTTGGGCAATCGGGTGATTTTTTTCTTCCAGGGCATTCAGAAAACGAGTCTTCTGAGTTACCCTACCATCTTTTGCCAATTTGTACGGGGTTTCAATAAACCCGTAATCATTCACGTTCGCATAAGTACCCAGTGAAACAATCAATCCGATGTTCGGCCCTTCAGGGGTTTCTATTGGACAAATACGGCCGTAATGAGTCGGGTGGACGTCTCTCACCTCAAAACCGGCCCGTTCTCGTGTCAAGCCACCAGGTCCTAAGGCACTTAAACGACGTTTATGGGTAATTTCAGAAAGAGGATTTGTCTGATCCATAAACTGGGAAAGTTGGCTGGTGCCGAAAAATTCTTTCAGCACTGCAGAAACAGGCTTTGAATTAATCAAATCGTGGGGCATTAGCGCTTCAATCTCCTGGAGGCTCATACGTTCCTTGACTGCTCGTTCCATCCTAACCAGTCCTGTACGGTACTGTACTTCAAGGAGTTCACCCACAGTACGAACTCTACGATCCCCCAAATGGTCGATGTCATCTACAGGCCCCTGCGTATCCTTCAGTGTCACTAATGTCTTCGTCGTAAGGAGGATATCCTCTTTTCTGAGGGTCTGAGTCTCAATCGGCACTTCCTGGTCAAGGCGCAGATTCATTTTTAAGCGCCCCACCTTAGAAAGATCATAATAGGTAGGATCGAAAAAGAGCTTATTACAAAAATCGTATGCCATCTCTATAGTAGGCGGATTGCTGGGACGAAGCCTTCGATAGATTTCTACCACCGCCTCATCCTGATTGGTCACCTTATCGAGCGGCAGTGTCTTCCGGACAGAATCACTAGTGTGGATATTATCAATAAAAAGAAATTCAATCGAAGGAATCTTGGCCGCCTTTATCCGCTCGATTATCTCTTCATCCACCACCTCGTTAATGCCGGCTATCTCTTCTCCGGTAGTGGGATCCGTCACAGCGCCGGCCAATACTTTCCCGTAGATGGAACCGGTTTCAATAGGAATAGCCCCTATCTTTGCCTTCTCCAGATCCCGAATGACACGTTTTGTAATTTTCTTCCCTTTTTTTATAATGACCTTTCCGGTTTTCGGGTCTTTCACATCTTTTGATACCCGTTCTTCAACGCTGACCTCTGCATCAAAGACCTTGCTTAAAGAGTCCTCATCTATAAGGATGGTCTCTTTACGATAAAAATAATTTAATATGTCTTCTGTTGAATAACCCAAGGCCTTCAAAAGGAGGGTCACTGGAAATTTTCGGCGACGATCAATACGTATGTTCACAATGTCTTTTGCGTCTATCTCCATATCGATCCAGGATCCCCGCAAAGGGATAATTCGGGCGGAATAGATGACCTTTCCGCTCGGGTGCGTCTTACCTTTATCATGATCGAAAAAGACACCGGGAGATCGGTGTAGCTGGCTTACAACCACACGCTCCGTCCCGTTTATAATGAACGTCCCCTTCCCCGTCATGAGGGGTATGGTGCCGAAATATATCTCTTGTTCCTTGATATCACGAATACTGGAACTGCCGGTCTCTTTATCGATAGCGTATACCACTAAGCGAACGGTAATCCGGATCGGTATTTCATAGGTCATCCCTCTTTGAATACACTCTTCTACATCATACTTGATCTCTCCGAACGAATATTTAACAAATTCAAGAGAAGCGGTCCCGCTGAAGTCTTTAATTGGAAAGACGCTGTGAAACACGGATTGTATTCCAATGTCTTCCCGTTTATCAGGCGGCACATCCATTTGCAGAAATCTGGCATAAGACCGCGTCTGCATTCCCATAAGATCGGGGATATCTATAACCGATTTGATTTTACTAAAACTTTTCCGAAAACGCTTGGTCGTCGCCGAAAGCCTGTCCGACATTTTATCTCCTTAAAATTTCGCTTTTATTAATGAGGACGCAGATTATCAAGAATTGCGAATTCCGAATTAAAGAATCCCTAAATCCATAGAGTCCTTAATTCTTGATAATCTGCGCCCAAAAGGAAATTCCTATACTATTTTACTTACTTACTTTACTTGACTTCAACCGAGGCTCCTGCCTCTTCTAACTGTTTCTGAATATCTGCGGCCTCATCTTTCGAGACCCCTTCTTTAACCGGCTTAGGAGCGCTATCGACCAATGTTTTGGCCTCTTTTAATCCGAGCCCCGTAATTGCCCTAACTACTTTGATTGCCTGAATCTTCTTATCACCAGGCGCTGTCAGGATTACGTCAAATTCTGTCTTTTCTTCAGCAGCTGCCCCTTCTCCTCCGGCAGCAGGCATAGCCGCCATAGCAACAGGCGCTGCAGCGCTGACCCCAAATTTTTCTTCAAGCTCTTTTACCAGTTCAGAAAGTTCCAATACAGACATATTCGATATAAATTCAACGACATCTTCTTTTGCAATATTTGCCATTTCGCTCTTCCTCCTAAAACTATTTCCTTTATTTCTAAGCAGTTTTTTCTTTTTGATCTTTCAGCGCCGTCAATACACCCAACAAATTTCTGACAACACCGCTGAGAGCTACCACCAAACCGGTGGGAACGCCGTTCATTGCCGAGAGAAGCTTGGCCAGTAATACCTCCCGAGACGGAAGATCTGCCAATGCCTTTATGGAATGTACATCCAGGACCTTACCATTTAATACACCCGCCTTGATCTCTAACGCTGAATTCTTGTCAGCAAATTTGACCAGGACCTTAGCCGGAGCTACCGGGTCTTCCTTACTCAAGGCAACCGCGCACGGCCCTACAAAGTAATCCTTCATTAAAGCCGTGTCTGTATCTTGTGCAGACAAGCCCAATAGAGTATTTTTGACCACACGATATTCCACAGACTCAGCCTTGAGTAGTTTCCGCAAGTCATTCATTGCTTCAACGTTGAGGCCTCTGAAGTCCGTCAATATGACCGTCTTCATATCTGATAATAATTCGTGTAACTCCTTAACAACTTCTTCTTTTTCTTGTCGATTCAATAGTCTTTCACACCTCCTTTCCTTCTCAGGCAGTATAACCACCTGCCCAATCCGGAGGCACACACTACATAGAGATATATTGTAACAAAAACAATTCTGTCTATGCAGGCCTGGTTTAAACACCTGTTTGTGGGGTGTGCCTACGGTCTCGGACAGTCAAACTTTTAAAAAATCCAAATTAAACTAAAACACAGATAAGCACAGATTCTAATACGAATTT
This sequence comes from Pseudomonadota bacterium, assembly GCA_043818915.1. Taxonomy (GTDB): domain Bacteria; phylum Desulfobacterota; class Desulfobacteria; order Desulfobacterales. Next base: position 10,824 of record JBDRFJ010000245.1, read on the forward strand.
GAGGCGTTTCTTAATTCCCAAATTTGGAATCCTTGCTAATCTGTGTGTATCTATGTACGAAACGGAAAATCCCTTATTAATAACATCATACTCAATTATTTTACAAGGGCCTTGATATGAACCGGGTCGATCTCGATACCTGGTCCCATCGTCGTAGAAATAGCGATACTCTTCAAATAGGTTCCTTTGCTGCCGGCAGGTTTAAGTCGAATGATTGTATCAAAGAATGACGCTAAATTTTCACGGAGTTTTTCCACACCAAAAGAGACTTTTCCAATGGACGTATGAACAATACCGGCCTTTTCAACTCGAAAATCGATCTTGCCGGCCTTTAGTTCTTGAACTGCCCGAGCAACATCAAAGGTAACCGTCCCTGTTTTGGCATTCGGCATAAGTCCCCGTGGCCCCAAAATCTTCCCGATCTTCCCTACGGTCCCCATCATATCCGGGGTGGCAACTGCCTTATCAAAGTCCAGCCATCCTCCCTTTATCTTCTCGATAAGGTCGTCATTTCCTACAAAATCACTCCCTGCGTCCTGAGCCTCTTTTTCTTTCTCTCCCTTAGCAAACACCAAAACTCTCACAGTCTTACCTGTACCGTGGGGCAAAACAACTGTTCCGCGAACCATCTGATCCGCATGGCGTGGATCTACACCGAGCTGAACCGCCATATCAACTGATTCGTCGAACTTAGCATATGAAGAATCTGTAGCCACCTTTAAGGCCTCGTCAAAATCATACTTTTTATTCTCGTCTATCTTGCTAAGCGCTTCTTTATGTTTTTTACCTCTTTTTGCCATGGTCCCTCTCCAAATTGACTATTTTCGATTGACGATTGACGATTTAAAGAAAAAACTGTCGAACCTTAAATAGTCAATCTTCAATCTTCAATTCATACTATCTCTATCCCCATACTTCGGGCTGTACCTTCAATGATCTTACAGGCAGCTTTTATGTCATGTGCATTCAAATCCTCAAATTTCATCTTGGCAATATCTTCCACCTGTGCACGTGTCACCTTCCCGACTTTCTCTCGGTTCGGTTCTTTGGAACCTTTGGCAATCTGGGCCTCTTTTCTCAATAAAACAGCTGCAGGAGGAGTCTTGGTAATAAACGAAAAAGACCGATCCGCATATACTGTAATCACTACCGGTATAATCATGCCCTCCTGTCCCGATGTTTTGGCATTGAACGCCTTGCAAAACTCCATAATATTGACACCGTGTTGGCCCAAAGCAGGCCCTATTGGAGGCGACGGGTTCGCTTTACCTGCCTGAACCTGTAATTTAATCGCGCCTATAACCTTTTTTGCCATAACAGTTACTCCTATTTCCTATTAAAAAAAACAAGAAAAAGGAACAAGAACAAAGGGCAAAGAATAGAGTGCTTATTTTCCCCTCAATTCCTCAATTCCTCAATTCCTCAATTCCTCAATTCTCTTATATCTTAGTCACCTGAACAAATTCTAACTCTACCGGAGTCGGCCTCCCAAAAATACTTACCATGACCCGAATTTTACCTTTGTCAGGGTTTACGTTCTCCACGACTCCAGTAAAATTAGTAAAAGGCCCATCAATTACCCTTACCTCATCCCCATCTTCGAATTGATACTTGGGTTTGGGCTTTAGCTTCCCGGCCTCCATATGCCCGACAATCTTCTCGACCTCTTCATCAGGCACAGGAATCGGAACATCGTTACCCCCTAAAAAACCGGTCACTTTCGCAGTATTATTTACTATATGCCAAGTCTCTTCGTCTAACTCCATTTGCACCAGGATATACCCGGGATAGAATCTTCTAGAAGAAGTCTTCCGTTTGCCTTTAACCAATTCAACCACATTCTCTGTTGGGACAAGTATTTGCCCAAAGTATTCGGATTTACCGGCGGCACTAATCCGCTCTTCCAATGCAAGCTTAACCTTATCTTCAAATCCTGAATAGGTATGAACAATGTACCATTTTAGTGCCATTAGATATTTCCCCTGATACCTCAGCGAAGAACAACACCTACCAAGCTGGATAGGCCGAAATCGACTATACCCAAAAAGAACGAAATAATAAGTACCAGCACAATAACAACCACTGTAGAAGCTATGGTTTCCTTACGACTAGGCCATGTTACCCTCTTTAGTTCCATTTTTGCTTCTTGAAGAAATTGTACAGCCTTGGTCCAAAAAGTGGGCTGCTTAACAACAGCGGCCTGTTCACCAGCTTTTGATGGAGTCCTTCTGGCTATTTTTTTGCTGCTGCCGTTTGATTGGGCTAAAACCTCTCTATTTGTTGCGTCCTTATTGATCGGCGTCTCATCGCTTTTGGCGATCTTTTTTTGGTCTTGTGCCTTATGTCCTCGAGTTACTATCGGTTTTTTACGCTTTAAACGTCCCATAATATAGGGTCCACTCTCATCAGAGATTTTTTACAAAGTCATCAATAAGTCAAACAAATTGGCAGGCCAGGAGGGATTCGAACCCACATCACCCGGATTTGGAGTCCGGTGCTCTAGCCGTTAGAGCTACTGGCCTGCATAGCGTAATGCAATGGTTTTCAAGGGTTCACTTTATCTCTTTGTGAGAAGTGTGTCTCCTGCAAAACCTACAATACTTCTTAAAGTTCAACTTATCCGGTGTGGTACGCTTATTTTTAGTTGTTGTATAGTTGCGGCGTTTACATTCGCTGCATGCCAGTGTCACAATAACTCTCACGCTATATCACCTCAATACTTTATTCTATAACTTCACTGATAACACCGGCACCAACTGTACGGCCGCCTTCGCGTATGGCAAAACGGAGCTCTTTTTCCATTGCTATAGGCGTTATCAGCTCCGCGTCTATTGATATGTTGTCGCCCGGCATTACCATCTCT
>JBDRFJ010000246.1:0-18485 GCA_043818915.1 Pseudomonadota bacterium
ACGGGGATGGTCTCGGGAAATTCGATGTTTTTGTAGTCGCAATTGGTGTGGAGCTTTACGTCAAAGGCGGTCCCTTTGCCTTCATTGGTCACAGTGGCGGTGATGGTGGATTGTTCGCCGGCGTCGATGGTGTTGTTGGGACGGAATGCAACATTATCAGAGAACTGTACCCTAGCCACTAGATTGGCCGGAAGAGTTCGCTTCTCTTCAATGTTTTTCTCATAAGCACTTATTACCGGGTTGTAGTAAATCGGCTCAACAAAATAAGGAAGAATAGTATTCATTGCATGGTATATGGCAAAATTTTTTCCGGCCGTGTCAGCACCTTCGATGACCTCCTGAGCGGGACAGCGTTTTAGATTATCACTACCACTATGCCCTGTTCCTTCGGAAACCAGAGTCTTTTCATAAAAAAACAGCTCATTTCCTTCGGAATCGAATATGCCTAACTTTGCTCGTAGGCTACATTCATAAGATGTCCAAACTTCGAATTTGTATGCCTCCGCACCCTTTCGGGATCCAAGTTTCTTTAAATGACAACTTACAATTTCGGGACGAAGTTCAATGTCAAAATCGTCACTGTCCGATAGCCGGAACAAAGCCTTTAGGGTACCAGTCAAATGTTCATATAGCATTTTGCTTGGCGAGATTTCCCTCGTAAGAAGCCCAACTTTATAATATATGCTGAAGGTTTTATCCTCCAATATGTCCTTTGAAACAAATACTTTCAAGTTCCTCTTTTCCTTGCCAGAGACAATTCTCTCTCGCGTCTCTTTATAGGGAGTACTGCACGCGGTGAGGGTAAGAATCACTATAAGAAATATCTTACTCAATGAGGACCTACTCTTTTTCATTTTATTCTATTCCTCGAAAGCCGTTCTTAAGTGCAAATATAGGGAACCTTATGCCTTGTGATTGTTCCACTTGGGCACAGCGGCAACAGCCTTAATTAGCTGTTACCTAACAAATTATTAGGCCCAATAGGACAAGCATGATAGCCCTTGTCCTATTGGGCCTTGTTGTTATGGACCGCATTGCAATCATTCTCACAAAAAACCGACCCGCCCTCACCATACTCCAACCCCCATCTTCTCGCCTATATGGGAAGTGATCCAGTATTGGCCAATTCAATCTGCTTCCACAAGAAAGGCATCATCTCTCCGCATACCACCCAAACATAGCAAGAATCCTGCGTGCTATCGCAGGATTCTTCCGAACCAATGCCAAATCGAGGTAAAGAGACACTACCCCACCACAATCACAACCCTGCACTGCTTCAAAAAGCTATCCTTCCCCTGCCTGATGTCGCTCTGGTAGATCTTAACCGCATCCTCTTTTGAAATGACAAAGTCGACCTTATTTTTTCCTTGAACTCTTTTTACCTTTACTATGAGGGGGTTATTGCCGACGCGATCATTGTTTTTGGCTTTGTCCACAGTACCGGCATATCCGGTCAACCCGCTTTGAATAGCGAAGTTTCTGTCGACCTGCCCTATGCCGTATACAACCTGGTCGGAGTCTTCAACCAAAACCTTTGGAGACATGGCAGGCTTGGCCCCTTTGCCTCTCGCGTCTATGATCAGGCCAGTGTATTTTTCAGAAACAGGCGCAACCGGTTTTTCTACAACAACCTCCGCAGGTTCGAATTTCTTACCGGTGTCCTTCTCTGCATATGGCTGTAACAATTCGTTCAGGTCACTCCCGATGGTTTTACATGCCTTGACTTCCATCACCCCGTCCGGTCTTGTGACTGGGTCCAACAAGTAGGAATGGGCTAATATGCCTGCAACCTGCTCTTTCCTTATGTCCTCAACCATAAGCCCCATTCCGACGGTTCTTTCTGAAGTTATGTAGACCTTTTCAAGCACTGAGAGCAGGTTGGCCCTCGCCACTACTTCTGCAGCGCTCCGCTTTGCGTAATACGACTGATTAGGGTCGCTATACCCCGTGGCACAGATCTCTCGCGTCGTCCAGTTAACCGACCCTTTATCCGTTCGCTGAATAACTTCTCCCTGGGCGTTGACCATTATCTCCTGGGAAAACGCGAAACCAAAGCTAAGACATACTAAGAAAACTACTCCCAACGCTGCGCAAAGATATCTCATCATCTTTTTACCCCCTATTTTATTTTTTCTCTAAGCCTTCTTAAAATGAGCAGGGCATCGGCCCCGGTTACAGGTTGCTCCTTGCCAAAGTACCCTTCCAAATCAGCATCCATGATCCCCCTTGTCGTGCAGGTAACGATAGCGTTAAAGGCATAGTGACTGCTCTCAACATCCTTGAAAGGAGACTCGCATTGCATGTGTTTCGTCGGCAGGTATTCTTCGCGAGTGAGCTTCACCAGGATGTCCTCGATTATCATGGCAAAATTGGCGCGGTTAATCTCTTTGTCGGGTTCAAACACCCCGTCTGCAAAGAGCTCAAGTCCCCTTATGCCGAGCTTGAGAACCGTGTCAATATCATTTTTGAGCACATGGCTGTCATAATCCGTGGGCCGAGCGCTTGGATTTGGAGAAGGTTTTTCTTCAACCTTGACATTCCTGTCCCGAAACAGCGCCTCAAGGTTCAGTTCTTCAACGAACAATGCCGCTACATCTGCGCGTGTTATCCGGTCCAGCGCGGCTATTCTTGCCCCTACCGCTGTGCCGGGCTCTGCCCGCTCCATCTTTTGGACCGCTTCCCACCCTATGTCAGCCTCTTCCACATACCCTTTGTTCAGGTCGATGACCTTTCGAAAATGCCTTGCGGCTGCCTCATGTTTACCGGCGGCCTTGTCGGCAAGCCCCATGTAATAGTACGACACAGGTTCTTTGGGGTCGATTCCCTTGGCGTCATCGAATTCGTCTTCCGCATCCTCGAGCCAGTCTTCTTGCCGCGAAAGGGTGTGAAGCCGTATCATTCCGACATGGACTGATATCTTTTCATCCTTGCTCTCGGCTAAATCATCTGCTTTCTCCATTGCCGCAAATGCACCCTTTGTATCGTTCATCTTGCCCCTGGAAAGGCCGATGCCGACATAAGCGAGAGCATATCCGGGGTCCAAATCCTTTGCCCGTTCAAATTCTTTAACCGCCCCTGCAAAGTCGCCCTTTTCAAAGAGGCTTGTTCCGACAAGATTGTGGTGCTCGGGCGTGTCCATGGGTGTTTCCGGCTTAATTCCTTTTGCCCCACAGGCCGCGAGAAAGAGCACCGCTGAGATCAAAGCTATACAAAATATTCGTTGCGTAATTCTACACATCTTCATTTTTCACCTCCGTACTGTTGTTTAATTACAGAGACGAAATTGATCAGAATAAATTGCCAAAATTTTCAGTCATGAACTTTCACCGCCACTCCATTCTGTCTCAGGGCTTGCGCCAGATTCTCAAAGTCCTGCCTGCTTTGGTATTGAGTTACGGCAAAGGATATGATCTGGGAAACGATAACGATAATTACAAGCGCCTTCAGCCCCGGCGTCTTTATCACCCGTCCTAAAAGCTGCCTTGATGAGATGCCTCCGCTCGTATCTACTTCCGGTTTGTGATACTGGGTCAAAATCCAGGCGATAGGGCTGGTGAGAAAGGGGATGAAACCGAGTATGCTAAGTAACAAAGACATCCAATTGTTCGGAAGAAAGCCACCAATAAAAGATTTGACCACAAGCCCGACATTTGGTCCTTCCTCTGCCAGACGTTTAGCTGCATCCTTTACTAATAACTCTGCGGTTTGCACCGCCGAGCTTTCCGGATAGCGTTCGAGCACGGTGGTAAGATGCATTATGGCCTTTTTTAAATCGTTTTTCCTCTCATAGTAGATCCACCCTGCAAAATAATGGGCATTGCCGGCATATCGGTTCCCAGGATATTTCTGAATTAACGATTTGTATTCGGCAAGGGCACGGTTTGGGAGGTCCATGTAATGAAGCGCAACCGAAGCCTTGAGGTACTCGGCCTCAGCTGCCAGGCTTTCGTCCTGGCTTTGTGCCGCAACGTGGCCAAGAAGATGGTATGCCAAAGGGAACTTTCCCTCGTCGATATAAGTTTTTGCAAGACCGAGTTGCTCGCCAAGAGGAAGGTTTAAAGCCTCTTCCGGGATATGCGCGGCGGGCACGTTCTCTAATTGGTCTCCGGACAGCAACGGCCCAAAAGATTGAAAAAGACCCGTATGCCCCCCGTAGACCACACCACAAGCAACAAGAAAAATTGTTACGCCAAGAGGAACAAGCCAGCGCAAGGGTTTTCGCTTTTCAACCCACTTTTCCACCCGAAAGGCATCCAAGTCTTTTACAACTTCCTCGAAAGTCTGGTAACGCTCTCCAGGGTCTTTTCCCAGCATGCGCATAACGATATTTCCGAGTTGCTCGGGAAGCGACGGATTCAGTTCACGGATAGGCCTGGGCTTGTCCATGACAATTTTTTTGATAACCTCCGGATCTGTCTTTCCTGCGAAACAGGAGTTCCCAGTAAGCATCTCATAGAGAACAACTCCGATCGACCAGATGTCTGAACGGAGGTCCGCCCTTCCCTCCAACTGCTCCGGCGCCATATAGGAGACTGTTCCCATGATCTTAGACATTTCTCTTTTTGATGTGCGCATAATCCGGGCGATCCCGAAATCAGCTACCATGGGGATTCCATTTTTTGAGAACAGGATGTTTTCAGGCTTGATATCATGGTGGAGCACTTTTTTTTCATGCGCTTCACGCAGGGCGCCAGCAATCTGGGCGGTATACTTTACCGCGTCATCAACAGAAAGAGGTTTACCGCTTTCGAGTCTATCCCTAAGACTGCCGCCTTCCGCATAATCCATAATAATGGCCCATTTCCCATCTATCCGTTCCACGGAATGGATCTGGACAATGTTAGGATGGGTGATGCCTGCCTGTAACCGAGCCTCGTCGAGCTGTGCGTTCATTTCATCAGTCTGATCAAAAGGTAGTTTAACGGCCCGCAACACCTGAAGGTCCGGGTCAAAGCACTTGTATACCTGACCGGATCCCCCTTCGCCGATCTTCTCTATGATCTGAAATTTTCCTATATTACCCAAATGTCCCTTTGACATTTCAGCATGGCTCCTTTTTTCAACTACTTTTGTACCGCCCATTTATCCTATCCCCGCTCCTGCAATAACGCCTTGAGTTGAATGATTTTGGGATGCCTGTATACCGGCTTCAGGCACCGATGTATCATAGCGGCAACAGTCCCAACAGGTTTTTTCAACTCTTTCGCAATTCGGCCGATTTTCTCACCGATCAATTTGTATTTGAAATACTTGTCAAGCAGCGGCTTGCACTTGTCGTCACTGATTGTGGCCATAATTTCAAGGAATATGGCGCGGGCCTGTTTGGAGAAGATCATTGTCGCAGAATCAGGGGTGGGGTCTGAGACCTCAATACCGGGTATCCCTTCTTCGTCCTCGTTGCCGAGTGGGCCAATGGGCACAGGCGTCATGCCTCGTGATTTGCGTCTCGCATCAATTATGTTCCCAAAGGTCTTGAGTCTCAGCAAACTTTTGAAGGCTTTGGGCTCCTTAACCTTTTCAAGCCCTCCGGAGATGAAATAGAGGAGTGTTTCCTGCACAAGATCTTCCTTTTCAGGTCGGCTGAGTCCCCATTCTTTCCAGGATATGACGGAGCGAACATAGCGACCAGCTTCTTCCCATCCTTTTTTACTGCCTGAGGAGCACAAGTGATAGAGATGCTCGCTTTCCATGGTTTGAGTAAATTTTTCTTTCATTATTTTTCCATCCCAAGAATACGTATTCTTAAATGACCTGGCTCTTGTGGGATACCCTTAATCAAGCAAGCTCCATCACTATCAGTAACCGCCTTTAGCTCTCCAAAAGCTTCGCCTGCTACACTTACCTCTATGTTTTTCGCCGGTTTTTTACGAAGATAAACCTGTATTGCAAGAGAGTTTTCCCTGTATTTGACAAAGATATGGTATTCGCCTATCTCAAAGGTAATGTCGGTCAACATGCCGAATTCGCGGAGCGTGAGTTCGGTATCGGACATCATAGTATCCGGAGGAAAGGCATAGGCGTGAGAGATGTCGGATGGACGGCCAAAACATTGATCTAAAAGTTTGGGGATGCTGTCCGGTGTAATCCCATCTTTCCCTTTAGCCATCACAGACTTCAGGACCTTCTCCATCCTTTCACGGAGGGAATCCTTCTTGAGCTTTTTAATCCTGTTGAGTAATTCGGGTGCGAGGGGGGAATGATTTGCGGAGCTATCAAGGATTTTCTGCTCCTCTTTTTCAAAGGCACGTATCAGCCTGAGTTCTTCCCGGCATGCACTACACTGATCAATATGTTCTCGGATTATGGCGGCATCCTCTTCTTTCATTGTGCCGTACTTAAAGGAAATCAGGCTTTCACCGCCTGGACACCCTTCTCTACCATGAGAAGCGTAAAACTTGGTAAAGGAGTCTATTGTAAACTGCAACTCATCCAAGTCATCCCGACATCTTTTGCAGCTTTTTAAATGTTCCTCGATCTCATTCCGCTCTTCAGCAGAGGATATCCCTTCGAGGTAGGAAAATAGTTTCGATTCATCGCACTTCATTTTTCTTCTCCCCGGGGGTATTCACGAAAATGTCATGTAAAGACAGACAGTTGTGATCGATCACGTTACCCGTCTCGTTTTTCCCTTTTGCCCCCGTTTTAATCGGCTCTCAAGCCAGACACGCCAATCCGCTTCCAGCGTGTCATATTCAATCCCTATTTTTTTGCACGCCTCGGCCACAGGTGTTCCCCTGGAAAGATCTCTCATGACTATTTTGATTGTGTCGCGTCCATATTTGTCAAAAAGATAATCGACCATACTATAGGCTTGGGCATAAGCCAATTGGCTAAGTTCTTTGGATTCGATATCTTGGATTCCTTTTTCGAGAATCTGTATGGGAATAAAGCTATCGCAGACAGCCATCTCTGCCATCAATGCTTCAAAATTAAGGGTAAGATTCTGCGATTCGTACTGTGCAATTCCTTCATGAAGCCACCACGGGACATGAACTCCTTCGGGGATAACTGAGTCTATGACGAAGTGCATATACTCGTGGATCAGTACAACCCTCAAAAAAGGGGCTTCGAAAATGGTCTCAGGAGAAAGCACAACTCTAATAGACCTGTCCGAATAGGTGCCGGGCCTCTTTGTACTGTTTTTATCATCTTCGGCACTGTCACTCTCGACGCAAAGCGTGACCGATACCTGCGTTGAGGGGTAAATATCCAAGTGGTCTCCTACGGTCTCATAGGACTCTTCTAACGTCTTCAATATATCATTCAGCATCCGGCCATGCCGGGCGATATTGTAAGTCACCACAAAGTGTTGAGTCGTAACCGTTTCTATGAGATGCGTTCCTAATACCTCAACCGTTGTCTTAGGCTTTTGAAAAGGCATGGATACCGGTTCGAATCGTTTAAGGTTCTTGAGCCTGTTAGGGGTTTCATTGTCGTTAGGATTTAATTCCAGGGCCTTCCGGTATCGGGTGCCGGCCTTGTCCAGATCTCCTTTTCTTTCATAAATCCTGCCGAGATCTATCATAGTTCTTGTATCACGCGGCCTCAGCGTAAGATACTGCTCAAATCTCAATATGGCATCATCGAGTCGGTCGCATTTTGATGCGGCAAACGCGGCGTAATAGTAGGCCAGGGGGGCTTGTGGATAGCGGTCGAGAATTTGTTCAAAGCAGGACAAGGCGGTTGGGAAGTCATCTTGTTTCAGACAAGTATATCCTTTCTGGAATAGCCCTTGCGGCTCCGTTTCTCCCGGAGGTAAAACAGTCTCTATGCGGTAAACGATTTCAGCACCGTCTTCTCGCCCAAAAACCAGGCGCCCGGACGAGCCGAGAGGGATGCACTCATTGCGAATGAGCTGTAAATCCCCTCCGATCTTTCCCATATAGGTGCCGTTAGTGCTGTCCAAATCCTCATATAAGAACTCGCCGTCTTTAAAGTATACTTTACCGTGTTCTCCTGAGACATAATCATAGGGAAGCACGATCCTGTTTTCTTCGTATCTCCCAATAGTGACCGGCAAGTTTTCGATGGCAATTCTCTTTTCTATGCCGTCAATACTTAGTATCAATACTTGGTCGTGCATAACTTATTAAGGCGCCCTTCATTGGTTTATACATATAGCCTAACAAACCAATTTTAGCAATGATAAACTATAGATATCAACCTTGATGTCATTACAGAATACTTACTGTGTCTGTTATCTCGGCTGTCCATACCGGTCGAGCAGATGTTTTGCGCCGCCCTTTTTAATATTGGACGTGTATCCCAAAAATTTATTTCATTAATCCTGTCATCCCACAAAACATGGTCCTGCAAATGTAACAAGCTCTGTCAGTCCGCCCTGATGCAGCTGCTCTCATTGCTCCCAAGGGACCACATCCGACAAGTAATGGTCAACCGCGGTTAAGGCTTTGACATACTAACAGAATAGTTCATTTTTTCAAGTCTTTTCTTCCTGTTATCCATCAGTGTCCGCCATTGAAACTACTCCGCTGCCGGCATTGCCCAGGGTTTGACAAATAAGCGGTTATTTGAAATAAGATTTTCAAAAGAACGTCTTAAAGGAGAGAAAAGGGTTATTCTACTCTGACCGAAGATCGAACCGGAGGCAAGATAATGAAAATGTACAGACTCAGATTCGGTAAGAACGGACATAATGACCTGTTTTTTCAGAGATTGTTCATAACATTGACTGCGGCATTGATTCTTTTTACGCCCTGCCGTCTACAGGCAGAGGACCCCTTCGAAAAGACACGTGAGGCATGGAAAGCAAGTCAAGATGCTTTGGAGAAGGAGTGGAACGAACTCAAATGTAAAATAGAAAGCGAGTGGGACGAACACGAAAAGCGTCAAAAGGAAGAGTGGGAGCGCCTTAAGGCCGAGGTTGAACAAAAGTGGCAAAAGTTCATCCACTCCACGAAAAAAGATTGGGTTGAATACAACAAACAGACGGATGCCAGAAGCGTGGTCGATTTTGAACATGGCAAGATTGTTCTTGAAACAATAGTCCCTGCTGGTGACCCAGCCGCAACGGAAAAAGCCCGGAGAAAAATCGAAGAACAAGCACACAAAATATTCAGCCGGGAAGGTCTGGCTAAAGAAAGGCTGCTCAAGGACCAGGTAGTTAATAGCAAAGGCAAGACTATCGACCCCTCCAATGTAGGGCGGTATATAAGGGAGGAAGCACTGCCGCTATTAACAGCCGACCCTTCCACCTTTCAATCTTCCGATGGAATAAAAAGAAAAAAATATTCCGTTACCATAGATATGGTCCCTAACCATATCCGTGTCAGGGCAGCAAAATACCTCCCGCTCGTACAGGGGAACGCCGAACGCTTCCGCCTTAAACCACAGCTTATTCTGGCCATCATCCACACCGAATCCTCTTTTAATCCGTTGGCAATCTCTTCTTGCAATGCCGTGGGGTTAATGCAGATTATCCCGAGGTATGCCGGCCGGGACGCGTACCAATTTGTCCACATGCAGGATAGGCTTGTCACCCCCGAGTACCTCTACAATCCCGAGAACAACATTAAACTTGGCTGTGCCTACTTACATCTTCTAATATACAAACATTTTGGCGATGTCGGAGATGAACTTAAGAACAGGTATGTTTCGATCTGCGGATACAACTGGGGGCCCACCTCTGTGCGGAGGAAGATTGTAGACATATATCCGATAGAGGCTATGAGTGACAGAGAGGTATATAAGCTTCTGAGGCAAAAAACTCCGCAAGAAACCAGGGAATATATCAAACGGGTCACGGAACGGATGCGTATTTATGATCTGGATTCGCCCGCCCTAACTCGTTTGACCCCCTAACCTGAATTGTTCATAAAAAACATTCTGAGGTTTTCTTTTGTCTTTCCGTTTAAGCAGTTTGTTTGTGAAATAAAATCTGAAGAAGTTGGTCCTAATATTAAACAGTATTAAAAGGCTAATGACTCAACTTATCGTAGAAACCTCCCACAGATTCCTCCATATCGCTTTCTATCTGATCCTGAGCCTTGGCTTCAATATCACCGTACCATTCAGACAGGTCTATGCTTGCGAAATCAAGCATTTGAAATTCCTCGGGCGTAAACCCTCGGCAATTCGGGCTTTCAGCCCCTCCCCAGCTGCTGATGTCTCCCTGCAGTTGCGGCCTCCCCTCCTCATGAACGATCCTTGCGAGCTTGGAGTTGAAACAACAATATGTTTTCGAATGCTCTATACAGATTGTGTCAAATACCAGATCAAGCTCTCTTGAGCAGTATTCACCGATATAGTGGCATAAACCCTCGGCTTTCGATGTTGCAAGCTGTCTCTCCCCTTCTCCGCATTGCCCAAGTCCGAACCAAAATTCTTCATCCTTGCAGCAGTCATCAAACCCGATGGTCACTCCATCCGACCTGCACCGATCGTCACTGCCAGAAAAGATGTACAGGTCTCCAATACAGTTCCCGCCCGCATCGTATTCGGTGCATGTCAGGTCGTCAGCAGCGTTATCGAGCGTCTGCATTAGCGACGCTGCTTCCGGAAAATCATTCATGCAGGCACAGTTTTTTATGATCTCCTCTCCGCTTTCGACAGGGCAGACATTCTCCTCACATTTTCTATACAGATGAACATAGCTGCTCACTGTCGTCCTGTATTCAGAGGTGGTTCCCTCTGTCCCCGCTTCGGTATCTTCAGCAGATTTTCTCAGTTTACAGGCTTTCTCGCATGTTTCGTAATCGGACCTTTCGGGGAGGTCCGTAGTATAGGAAGTGACGAGTCCGGTTTCGGGATCGTAGTCCTCATAGTACAAGGTGGTGACGTTGTCCTCTTCCGTATCTCTAATATGGCGCGTTCTTCCCAAAACATTGTCAAAATCGTATTCGCCTGCGGATTGACACAAGTAGACACGTTCGATGCGCCACCCGATATCTTCTCCGGATGCTACGACCTGCGTATCGGAACCGCTATGCAATGTGGCGGTCCTGCCGTCCATACATGCGGTGTGTGAACCGACGAGAACCGGGGAGGTGATCGGTTTACACGTTGGCAACGGGGTTAATCCTGTTGGATTGAAGTCCTGCCATGTTTGGACACAGTTCAGTCCCTCACTGTCACAGATTTTCTCTTCCTTCAATTGGCAGGAGCCTCCAGGGCAGCTTCCGCCGGTGGCCAAGCGGGCGTTATAGTCGGTCGTTGCTATATGATAGTCGAACCACCCCTCACCCGCTCCCCGCACACATATGTCCGCGTGCAGTGTATTATTACCAGCATTAAAATAGTTGGGAGAAATGGGCGCTCGAAGCCTTACGCGGAACTCTGTCCCCCTTTCATAGCAACCAGGCCAATCTTGCCAGACCAGGTTCCCGTTTGCATAGATTCTGATCGTATCATCGTAGCCCGTATAGGTAATAAACGCCGAATTAATTGTACACAACTGCGGCAACCGAACAGTACGGGATATCGATTCGGTTCTGCTGCCCACCCAATAGTTGTTCCCGGGAGTACCCACTCGCCCGTCAAATGTCGAGGTACCGGTCCGCGTAAACCCGATATTGTGGGTAATGTTACAACTTATCAAGTCCTTGTCAGGTTGTTCGGCTGAAGCCTCAACAAGCCGCGAATAATAACTTTCCGGGTCGTTTGCCTGGCTCGCGACCTCTTCATCGACAGGGAGCGTTCCTGCCCCATAATACTCTTCAGGATTCGCTGTGCCGGAAAAATATACTCCGTCAACAGGGGTGGGACCGGGCTGGTGATATTCATAACCATCGCCGATATCGGCGGTCTCTTGCCCATAATACTTGATCGCCGGGCCGTCAATTGCGACGTTTGTGATCGTGCAATGAGGGTTTTTGGATTGAAGTGCCGCAACAACACCTCCCCCCAAATCCTTTAAAACCAGGCCAAGATTGTTCCATACAAGGCTGCCGCCGCAACTATTGTTGATGCAATAGCACCCGGCCAGGTCCTCTATCGAAGCTACCTGGTTAAGCGAGACCTCCAGATTATCGTTCGCCATCCATGTATAATGGGCGCAATTATCCCATGTGCCGGCATTGCATGATATTATGCCGTTGGCGCACACACCCGAAACAATTACCGGCACGTTGTAAACGTAGTCCGTGTTCCCATCGAAATCGGTATCCTGCCTGACATATACGCCTGTGAGATCCCCTGATAAAGCAGTCTGCGCAAAAAGTTCGACAAACACATCCGAGGACGGAGCGGTTAGCTGGGCGTTGAATGCCTCCTGCTCGGATTCAGGCCCGAAGGTCTGCATAGGCGTGGTTTCCGAAGTCAGCGGCTGTGTCACTCGCTCATTGATTTCGTCCGCAGAATCAAGCTGTACCCTTATGCTGTCGCCCGCCTCCTGTCCCGCAATCCTGCCCTGTTCGGCATCGGCGTGCGCATTGGCAGGCAATAGGCCGCCTATGAATGCAAGAACAACCAAATATGTCAGTAATATTTGCCTCACTGCGTCTCTTCCTTTTGTTTGCCGAGAGAGATGAATCTCAGAGGGTCACTACCTGTGTCTTTCTCGAAGTCGTACATATGCCATTGTTCCGGCGTTACATCTCCACGCAGGAGTTTGATTGACCTGTAGATTCGGGTATTGAGTTGATTGAGGGATATGACTCCCACAGAAATCGGCATGTAATCTTCCGAGTCCTTGCGAATCAGGATGATGGCCGGTGTCTGCTCTATTCCAAACCGGGAGGCGAGATCCGGATGCCTGTCGATATCTATCGGCCGCACTGTCCAGTCATGGCTTGAGGTAAAGAACTTCAGGATAGATTTCTGAACATCGCAGAATTTGCACCCTTCCTGTGTAAACATGAGCAGGGCGAACTCATCCGATGACTCCTCGATGGTTCGTGTGATCTCATCGTGTTTGAGCCCGGCAAGGGCGGTCCTCCCCGGTGTAATGACAGGATGTGTGTCCGCGTTGGAAAACTGTGGGTGTTTCTGTCCCACATATCCCACGACATTGGCAAAAGCCACGCTCTTTCTCCGAGCGATGTCCTGCATGACAAGATAGTTGACCACGTTTTCTTCCGTCGGGGATTGCACGGCAATTTTCATTGTCCTGTCGAGCATCTCCTGGAAGTCATCCGGGTACATATTCCACAACTTTTCATAAGAATGGCCGTTCACTGCGAGTTCAGGCTTGTCTGTTTCCGGCTCCTCTTTTTCCTCGGATTCTGTTTTATACCAGTACCATCCCGTCTTGCCCTCGACATAGTCCGGGGTTTCTCTTTTGGTATCGCCGGCCGCGTCTTCCATAGTCGCCCCATCAGGAGCCGGCACATCCTTCACAGGACCGGCGCACATCCCTTCCGGGCTGCACAAAAAAAGCAGCAGCAGGCTATATAATAGGCACAACAACTGCCTTGATATCTTTTTTCTCAATGAATCCGATATATCTTGAGTCATAGCTGTCCACGCAGGCCCCTGCCACAAAAAGCCTCTCTTTGGGGATCACCCCGTTGAATTGAAACGCCTCCAAGGGTGTTCCATCCTTTGCATGCGTTTTTGCGGTCCCGATGTATTCCCCGTTGCAGTAAAAGTCCCCCTTTTCCACGGTCAGGAGATCCCCTTCCGCGCAGGCGATCTTTTTTACGACCAGGCACGGCCAGCAATTTGGCCGCAGCCTTGTGTACACATCGAACAGCACAAATACGCCCTTCTTGAGTGACGATGGCTCAAAGCGGGGCTTGTGATAAAAGAGTCTGTACCCAACGGAATTGGTCGGTGAAATTGCCAGCCTTCCGGGAATGACGGCCCCTGCAAATGAGAGAGTCAGGATACCGGCAAGTAGACATAATCCCTTCTTGCGTGTAAGAGCCCCTATCTGATGCCGCAGGTCCTCCCACCAGCCGGAGAGACTATCCGATATCTTAGTCAGCATAGAAACCACCCCTGATCTTTTTGACAAGATTGTCGATACGGCCGCTCCCTGTTTCTTTTGCTATGACTTCAAGGGCGCGATCCACGGGCAGGTCACCGGAGACAATATAAACGTCCTGCGAGACGTTCAAATTGTCAATGCACCCTTTATTTACTGCAAAGTCTTCAATGCTCTTGCCTTTCACGTACGCGATCGCGGGCACGCTCCGGATTCCGTACTTCCTGAACATGACCGGGTCAATGCTGATTGCCGCATTAAAGACCTTGCATTTTTCAGTAACGAGATCACAGGAGTTCTCCCTGACAATAATATTTTGCACAAATTCGAGCGTAGGCTTGAAGTATTTCATTCCGCCGACAAATCCCCGCATGACCATGGCAACATTCGGGTCATTGAGTCTGTCCAGCGCAAAGGCGTACGCGCGCAGTGTGGAAAGAGGCACGGAAGAGGATATGAATATATAGAGCCGCTCATCTGACGTCAGAACGGAATCAGCGGGCTCTGCCTGTCCTGGTTTTTTATAGCCTTTCAAGATGTCGGCAAACTGTTCCGACTTTAACCGCTCTGTCTCGGCCCGGATTTTTTCCTGGCATTGGGGTGAATAGAATTGACCGGCTGCCTCCTTGGCCGCTTTCTTTGCTTCAAGGTGGTCAACATCGGGCAGCTCTATCTTTTTTTCATATTCCTTTGCCCTTTCAAGCGCTTCATTCACCGTGCCTGTATTAAAGTCACCAGCGAACGCGGACATGGAATAAAAACATGTGAGAATGATTTGGAATATTAAGTTGGCTTTTCGCATGAAACAACCTCAATAGCTTTGTGAGATCATGTCTTGAATGCGGGCGGCCCCTCTTTTCTGGGAGTCCGAGAATCCCTGGTTCATTTCCTGCTCGGCCCATATCCTTTTGGTCTCGCCCATATAGGCGCTGTAAGACATTTGCATCATCTCGCCGGTTGTTTTTTTCATGCTGTCAAGGGATTCGAGTGTCGCTGTCAGGAATTTCAGCTGGCAGCTCTTTTGATCGCCGCCTGACGCGGTGCCTCGCTGCCGGGCGGGTATGGATGCCGCGTAGTTTATGATATCGCTGAAGTATTTGTAGAAATCCCTGAACATCGTGTATACGTAGTGCTTTCCGACCAGCCTTTCGAAATGAAGCGCGGCCTCTGAAGGACTCGCGTTTTCTCCCATGTTCAGGAGATAGCCCTTTAAGGCGGAGTAGACGTTGCCGGGGGTGTTCTCCAGCATGTTCATCTCATCCGGCGTAAAGGGCGCGCCCGTCATCATCTTGGAGGCAATGCCGGTCAGCGTGCTTATGACCCAGTCCCGGTAGCTCGAATAGTGTCCCGAAGGTACCGTGATCCCTGTGCTGCTCAACGGAGCGCACGTCCCGCTATCGTCCATGCCTTCGATTTCACCGGTGTATATCTGCTCTGCCACCCCTGTCATTGAATGATTGTTTGTACATGGCGGAATAAAGACATGATCAACCGTGTCCGTGACCGTAATATCGCCTATCAATCCTCGCATGAGATCAACATAGGCGTCAGGGTAGCCGCGCATGCCGGAAAGGTTTCCCAAAAGCGATCCGTCGGTAAAGAATGCCTGCCTCATCAGGGCCGGGCAGGAACTGACCAGGCTGTCGGAAGTAACGCCTCCGCCCCCGGCAGCGCCGACGTCCTCCGCGGTCCCGTCACCGGCGCTCTCTTTTATGCTTTGCCACAGGTCGGATGCCCCGCTGCTCTGCACAAAATCGGTCCACGCCTGAGTGTGCATGGATGAAAGCCTGTCGTTATCCGACAGCCCGCTCAGAACCGTGGTCGCCACCACCTTTGACGCCTTGCAGTCATCTAATTGAAGCTGGTTGAGCCTGTCCACGATCGCCTCAAACGCCTTGATGCCGTTGGCGCACGGCTCGCACAGGGTATTCAGAGCGATGTCAAAGGCGAATGCAGCGGCAGCCGGTCCCATGATTCTCTGAAGCTTCTGAACAAGATAGTCATATTCCATGAAGCTGAATCCGCCCAGGTAAGCGTCGATGCCGCCGCAGCCCGCGCTGAAGCGGGGTTTGGATACGGCAATGAACGGATCGGCGGTCGTTGACCAGCGGGCGGACACGCTTCCGGCCGTGGCATAGTTCCGCTTCTGGGTCTCGAAACTGTCCGGTCCTGTGACGACCCTCTGATTGATCCAGTCGTCAACCCAGTCGGCCCCGGCGTTCGAGGCCGCGATAAATATGATAATCAGGGACAAAATCAGAGGTGTCTTTTTTAGCCTCATAAAAGCCTCTCAGTTCTTTGCGTTTTCAACCATGATCGATAACGCCTCGGAATAGGTCTTACCGCTTTTTACGAGCTTTTCGATCTCCGCGTTCTCTCCCGCATCCGATGTGCACAGGTAATAGAGGTATGGATCCACGATCAGCCTGGCCACTCCCCTGACGATCGGGGTGTCCATGAAGATCTCGGAATACCGGGGACGCGGGGTGCTGACCGATTTCAGGATCTTCATCGTGAACTCATCATAATCGATCAGCTTTTTGCTTCGTGCCTTTTCAAAGTCAGGGGACTCGAGCAGGAACTTGAAGGCGGAGTTGGACATGATAACGCTTCCCACCTGTCCGAAGTTTTCAAAATCGAGGAGTGACTGCGTGATCGTCGTGAAGCTCCCGCCGTACTTTCTCGCCCTTCTGTAACCCTCCTCGATCACATCCTTTAAAAGAGAGCTGTCCTTGAAGAACTGCCATGCCTCATCAAAGATGATAAACCTCTTCTGCGACCTGTCCGAGAGATAGAGGTTCGCGGTGACATAGTTCACGATTTGCAGCGTGATAACGTTTAACAGGTCTTTGTGGGGCTTGAGTTCCTCCAGCTCAAGCACAACGAAATCATCTTCCGCTATGTTCAAGGTGGCACGCCCGTTAAACCACTTGCCATACTCCCCCTGGGTGGTGAAACTCCTCAGATTGAAGGCCAGATTCGAAGACAGGCTCATGAGATTTGAGATGCACCTGTTTTTATCACCGCATTCGAGTTCCATGATCTCGATGGAGTTTTTGGCCGGAGAAGCGAGTATGTTGTAAAGGCCGTCAATGCCCGCATCGTTTCCATAGTCGGAGTAGACAAGCCTGACCGCGTTCCTGATCAGGGTCATTTCGGTTTCATCCGGGACGTTCCCTGTCCCTGAGTAGATCATCTGCGCCACCACGGCGCTGAGGGTCCCTGTCTCCTCATCGATGTCACGAACGAACGTGAACGGGTTCAGGCATATCCCCGAGTCTTTCTTAAAACTTATGAACTTGCCTCCCACTATGCTGCACAGTTTCCTGTACGAGCCGCCGATGTCGATGATCCGCATGATCGCGCCTGACGCGTAATAATTGAAGACTATGTAGTTGATCAGAAACGACTTGCCGTAACCGCTCCCTGCGCAGACAAGGGCGTTCTGGTTATTGGCCCTCTTGTCGAAAATATCGGGACAGACTATCTGGCCCTTTCTTCCCATGAGCATCAGGTGAGGGCTTCCGTCGGCCCGGGTGTCCGCCTGGACCGGGAGACACTTCACGGCCACCTTTGGATGACAGATAAAATCGCGGTCGATGAAGTTTACGTTGTTGTGTGTATTATAGAGCCCGAGAGGGAGGGCGGAAAGGAGCAGCACGTTGAGTATGGCCCTGTCTTCCTGCATGACAAAGCCCTTTGATTCCCACAATCTTTTTATCCTCGCTGTTGACTCCATCGATTCCCCCGGAGACCGGTTTATGCTCCAGAGGATCGGCATGATCCTTACAAACTCGGTTCCTTTTTCTATCTCGTCCGTGGCCCACATGTACTCTTCCTGCTTCCGTTTCAGGGAGGGGGCAAGGCTTCCGACCCCCTGCTGCTGCAGCACGAAGTTGCACTTGCCGTGCAGCTGGGCCTTGAGTTTGTCAAAGACGACGTTCACGGTTAAGATGAACGGGGTTGTAATCTGGCTCCCGTCGGACTCTGCCCCCCGGATGTCGCCCAGGACATGATTGAACGTGAGAAAATCTATGAATTGGGCCATCTTTTTGACCGTCAGGCAACTGAGATGTTTCTTGCCTATTTGAACGCTGTCCCATTTTGTCTGAATGGGGGTTTCGGAAAGAATCATCTGCTTTCTGATCGGCACATTCTCATCGTATGAATCCGTCACGTGCGGGTTGTCATTAAAGAGCCTCATTATAAGCTCGATCAGGCCGGAAGGGGGCAAAGAAGCAGGAGCGAGATGCGCTCCGGCCAGGATTTCACCGACATTGCTCTTGATGTCAAACGCCTTTGATTCGTCTATGGGTGTCTGCAATTTCACGCTTACAAAGAGCCTGAAGTTTCGCGCCGGCACGCCCTGGAGCCTGTCAAAGCCCTGTCTGCTGCCGGTATTATAGAACTCTACCGTCCTGTCGGTCACGGTATCCATGAGCCCGGACTCCCTGGTCTTCAGTTCCTTAAAGCGGCGCGTGTACGGCAAAATGTGCGGGTCGGCATAGATGGTGAACTGGACCACGCTGCCGGCAGGGAGCCCCAGTGTGAAAATCCCCTCCAGCATCTCAAAGGTTTCTTTTCCCGCATAGACGAGCGG
>JBDRFJ010000247.1:0-7932 GCA_043818915.1 Pseudomonadota bacterium
ACGGGGATGGTCTCGGGAAATTCGATGTTTTTGTAGTCGCAATTGGTGTGGAGCTTTACGTCAAAGGCGGTCCCTTTGCCTTCATTGGTCACAGTGGCGGTGATGGTGGATTGTTCGCCGGCGTCGATGGTGTTGTTGGGAAGGAGGGAGGATTTGTCGGAGTATCGAGGCTTAACCATCAAATTCGCTGCCAATGTTCTTTTTTCTATTTCCTTACGGGCTATTGCGGCAACTTCATTGCTAGCTCGCAAGCTATTCACAAGCTTTATACATGATTCATTTATTGCTGATATATACGCAGCCTTGAGGGCGCCCCTAAACGAGCCATAGATTCCGGTGTCACCAGATAGTAATCCAACCTGGTACCCCTTACCAGTTCCATCACTATAAGTACTTCCAGACACGACTGTTGTTGCTTTGTCTGGACATAGAAAATTGTATTCCAATTCTCCATTTAAATGAACGACGTAAACATTCTTGGGGACAACCGTCCTTTGACTTCTTGTCCCGGAATCTTCCACGTTATGCTCTGCGTTGATATTTGTTGGCTTAAATTTAAGCGTCAGAAAATATTTTTGAGCATTATCAGCTGATTCCAATTCCCAACATTCCTTAGTAAAAGCTAATCGTGCAGAATTGCTTAGTTGCTCTACCAGGACATCATCGAGACAGAAGGAAAATGATTCTGAACTAATCTTATGTTTTCCGCTCGACCTATAATCGCCAGTTTTGCAGTACTCGAATGAGCCAGAAAAACAACTGGATTCGGTTGAGATAATAATATCGGTAAAAAGCGGAATAGGTGCACCTGTGATAGGAACTTTATACTCGTCTACAATACTTGTCCATGGGACAGAGCACCCTATACATAGTGAACAAATTATTAATAACATAAGCCCTGCCAACGGAGCAAAACCAGTCAATTGCACTATTCTTTTCACAACAATTCCTCCCCGCGACCTTCTTCTCTAACGCATTATCTGTCCTGAGTTTTTCTGAGAACCTCTGCTACTTGCCTTCAGCCGAGTAGCTTATATATATCTCCCAGCAGTCGGCCTATCACCCTATTGGTAAGACTTCCGTACTTTGTTAAGCAAATAAGGCTATGTTTATGTGTACTCCTCGTTGCTGTACGCCTTCGTACCTTAACGGCTCGATGATTCTCTTATGAATGCCTTCCCTGCGATCTCTCCTGCTTTTTCCTTAAGCCAATATTCAATTTTCCAACTGTTTGATCTGTTCTTCCAATTCATATATCTCTTTTTCCACTTCTTCTCTAGCAGACTTATTCAGTATGAATTTCTTACGCTCATGGTTGCTCCGTAGTTCACTTAACTTGTTCTTCAGTATAGAAACTTCCTCCTGGCGCTGGCTTCTCCCGACGGTTTCTTCCACTTCCACTTCTTTTTCAAAAATCCTGACTTCGACTTCCGCCAATGCAGTAGATATCGAACAAATATAGATCAGCAATAGACAGAGCACAACAAGCTTTTTTAAAGTCATGTTTTCTTTTACCTCCCGGGGCTTCTCATTCTCAAGAGCTATACGGTGCTAACAGAGTCACAACGTGAAGCGTGAGCTTTGTCGGGCCGTAAAAAAGCCCGGGCGCTACTCTAAGGCAATGCCCGGGGAAAACTGCGGCATTGGCATCTCTTCCACTCTAATGTTAGGCCTTTATGAGATCGATCCTACCATTTTACTAAGGTGCCGAACTTGTCATTTCCATGAAAAGCAGAGCCCCCTGCAATGTTTATCCCGGTATCACCACCCGAAAGTGTTGCCTTCGGATCAACTTTTCCGCTCGAAGATGGCAATCCTTTATGGATTTGTCCATTGACATCAATCCATCCAAAGTCAGAACCATTTGAATCTTTTACTTTCCAGTCGTCGTGAATTGTAAAAGCTGTCGCTTGAGCTGGCCAATTAAAGCCCAAAACTGTTGTGGCTTTATCTACTAAAATGCGTCCTGTAAATGGACAAGCAGAATCACCCGAAACAGTAGCTGTAGATGCTGGATTAGCTGGAATCATATCTTTAACGACCCAAATAAAGGGATTCCATGTTAGAAGACTATATTTTTGAATTGGGACAATTTCAGGTTTAGCTTTATGGAGCATAAACATAATAGGATCACCTGGGATTACCATTATAGCTATTACCAAATTGCCCCACCCCATAAAAGGGATTCCCATTGATGTTAACATCTTAAAAAAGAGCGAAATAATGGGCATGATAATGAGAAAGCCTAGTGGTAGTCCAATTGGATAAGATAATATTAGTCCTATGGGCATATCAGGTGGTCTCGTTATGAGAAACACTATCATCCAGACTATTCCCGCCGATGCCCCACGTAAGAAATTGACCCATATAGTCTCTTTCCACATTGTATTCTTGATGTCTTCAAACATAAGTCCCTCCATTTTGACACATAAGTATTTTAGAATGTTCTTACGGATCCCGTCTTCACCAACTCTGTTCAACTAGGCAAAGCATGCGCACGGTCGTGGCAATCTCCACACTTTTTGTCCCGCACCGCTGTTTTCTTATGAGGCTGACCATGGCATTCTGTACACTGGTGGATCATTTTGTGTTTCTCATGACACTTTTTACATGATATTTTGCTATGTTTGTTGGAATACTTATGAAGTAGTTCTACAGTCTTATAGTGACAACTAGCACACTGACTTGAAGGCATCTCAACAAATTCAAGCGCCTGTTGCGCTGTTTCAGAAAACGGGCCATCAGGATATTCGTTCAAAAAGGCGACCCACCCCACCTTTGTTCCCAGTTCAGTCTCGCTTCACTTTTTGTTTACAAGCTCAATATCTCCGCTACTGTCTTTATAAACCAATCTGGGTGTCTGTGACGGACTCTTACGGTTGTATTTGCACCAGTCTTGAACCTCGTTCTTGACGTAATTGCCGAGCTCGTAAACTGTTACCCGAAAATTCTTATTTCGGTCAGCCTCCATATCCTTTAAACCTTTCAGAACAAAGTATGAAAAAATGCCATGTTTGAGATTATCGTCCTCATAGCTCACTTCATCACTTGAGCATGAGGAAAGAACAGCCCGTCCCCCCACCTTTCCAATTCTTTCAATTTCTTCTGAGAAGTGCTTGGATACTATCTTTATGCCTCGGTTACCGCGCTCACCTCTCGCTAATCCACCGCTGTGGCAAGCATCTAACATAACTACTTGACGTTTTGCCGGACAGGCGTCAAGCCATTCAAAAAGACGGGGCAAGCGAATCGAGGTGTCCTGAGGAAGTGCACGACGGCCATTGAGTGGAATAATAAAGTTGGTGTTATTTTCGACATCACCATGCCCGCAAAAAGCAAAAAGCAGAGAGTCCTGAGGTTTAAGGTTATCGCTAAGCCATTTAAGAGTCATCAGAATATTGTCACGAGTAGGCCTGTCTTGAGGTCGTTCAGCTTTAGGAATCATCAAAAATAAATTAGCAGCATTATAGCCACCCAATTTGTGATCAGCCAATATTTTGTATAATTCTTTGACGTCCCGTTCAGCATAACTGAGGGAACGTAATTCGGGATCGATGTAATTGTTGATACCGATCAACACAGCATAGCTTGTTCCTGCTCCCCACTTTTCAATCTTGGCTTGGGTTTTCTTGTAAACAACAGGGATCGGTTTGATATCGGGAAGCATTTCTGCTAACTGCATGCCTTCTATTTTAACGACTTTAGGTTGCTTGACCGTTTTACCAAGTGGAAATTCCAGTTTTTGCTGGAAACCAAACTTGGATCGACGTTCCGTTACTTTGATAGATATCGGTAAGTTTTCAGGCCCGTCATAGCGATTGTTGGCTCTGAGGGTAAAAACGGCTTTTTGCCATTCACCTGGCGGAATTTCTCCCAGATCAGTGCTCAATCCCTTTCTGAATAGATTAGAATCCGCAGCCTCCAGGTTGACTCTCACGTTTTCAGCCGATCCCTGTCCAAGATTCTGGATAAACAATGTAATTTCGGCTTGTTCCCCCAATTCCAGGCGGTCGTTACCATTGCCGCTACTCATACCCACATTGTCGTCGTCCACTATCCAACGCGCCAAAGCCAGCTTAGGTGGCGCATAAGGCCGGGTTGCTAAATTCACTTCCAGCGGAGAAGGCTCAAAACCATTTAATTCCTTCATTGATATTTTTATGCGTAGTCGTTGTGCTGGAACCTCTTCTTCCGCGTTCAACTTAAACTTGAGTTCTTTTGATTCCCCTTTTGATAGCAATTCAATGTAAAGCTTTTTGTCTGGTGTTAAAACAACTCCATCAACTCGCCCTTGCAATTTTGGATCAACCTCGATTTGAAAGGCATCACCCCGTCCTTTGTTTGCAAGAGTAACCACAAGATATGCTGTTTCCTTTGCATCCAGAATTTGGTTCTTATTAGGATCGATGAACTTGACCGAGGCAACGAGATGTGGCGGAAGATCTGGTTGATAGCGAGGCTTGTCCCAAGTAACCCCCAATTGCGTTGT
Organism: Pseudomonadota bacterium; assembly: GCA_043818915.1. Lineage (GTDB taxonomy): Bacteria > Desulfobacterota > Desulfobacteria > Desulfobacterales. The sequence continues at coordinate 4,490 of JBDRFJ010000247.1, forward strand.
GTTAAGTGTCAATGAATCGGTAACCAATGCTCCATCACAGTGAGCTTTCGCCTTGATAGTCCACGAGTAATTTCTGGTTAGACGATTGAGCAAAGGAACTATATTAAGACTGGCCGTTCCCATTTCGTTTGTTGCCAGTTTGTACTGCCCTGCAGGACCACAATCCAGAGAAACCTCAGTGAGATAGGGGGTTACTGAGGCACGTGGGACATTTTTATGCTTCCACTCCGTCCATCTCGTGATATTTTCGCATCCTGGTTTGGGATTGGCGATAATCGCTTGCAAGATCGCAAAAGGAACTTCAAGTGCCAAAAAAGGCAAAAGGTCAAACGGATTGTCAGGAGCCTTGTTCCGTTCGATTTTCCAGCACCGTTCGTGCAGCCCTTTGCGTCGTATCTTAACCTTATCATTCCTAACCTTCCTTACCGAGGCAACAACCAATTCTCCGCCGCTGTATAATAGCTCAAGTTCAAACCTTGATGCAGAAGACAGAACCTTAGTTTTAGTATCCACTATTCCGAGGAAACGTTCGCTCGTGTATACCCTCTTTGCGCATCCACTACTCAAAAAAGCAAGAATGCATGTAATGGCTATAAAGTGTCTCATGTGCTACTCCTCCTGACCGTTCGTCAACAATTTTCCTATGATGTTTTTTCGTGTCGCGCTTTCATCATAGAGTTCTATCAGGTGGTCTTTGTTGAAATGATACGGGGAAAGGAGGATGTCTTTTACTGATTTTGCGTCGTTTACGGCGGTCTTCAGGCGAGGCCATTCAATGTATGTGTCGATTCCTATGACAAAAAGCCATTGATCGCCTGTGACTTCTGCCCCAGACGGCGATATTGGCCGAAGAGCTACGCCCCGTACCGCTTCGGCATGGTGGGATATTAACAAGGTGATAGTGAGCAAAGATATTGCGATGCGTTTGATCATTCTTAGCATGCCTGACCTCCGAACATAGCACTGCGATGAGTTGCTGTTTCTATCATCGTGTTCACAAAATATTGGCGTTGCTTTCCAGATACAACAAAGGCGTTCATCCGTTCGAAGCAAATGTCCTAACGGCTTATCGTCACGTCCGTCTGAGCCTCATAAAATTCGGCAGGCCCATCCTGGCCACCATTTGCTGTCCTGATCGCCACTCCCCTTGTTTTTCCCCGTACATCATCCAACGAACTATTGATCGCGTACACTCCGCCGACATCCCGCATATCTACATGACCCAATGCCTTTGTGCTGGCATACACAATAATGTTTTCCCGTCCGAACGGTGGAGTCACATCAAGCTCGAAGGAGTCACGACCCGACGGGATTTCATAGACAGTGCCACCGTTGAAATAGTTCTGTGTTCTATGGATGTTCGGCAAAAGCTGCAGGAGGTTACCGGAAGCGTCTTGGTAAACCACACGGGCAAAGAATGGTTTGTTGCCCTTGAGGTAAATCTTGATTTTTTCACCCTTGCTGTACTCTTTCTTATTTGTCCAGACTCGGATTGCGAGAGGTCCGGAAGGGTCTTCGTAAAGGCTATCGAGATTCTGGGCCGACTTAATGGCCTCCACGTCGGGCACGATCTCAGCCCGGATCTTCATCCGAAAACAGTCGCCAGCCGAAGGGTCCTTTTCCCAGGCTTTCTCCAGCACCTCCAGTATCTTAATCGAGGCCCGCGAGTATGCTTCCATCAAATCTTTCTTCAGCATCCCTTTATTCACTATTTTATCCGAGGTGACATATGTCATCGTCCGTTCAACCGCATCCCGTTTAGCTTCAGCCATAGCCGCGCTTTGCGTCTCCTTGCGCGACTTGTCATCGCCCATGCAAGCAATCCCTTCGGCTATGGTGATGGTGGATTGTCCCGCAAAACATGTACCGGACAACAGATATGTGATAAGAACTACCGTAAATACCGCGCATTTTCTTTTCATGTCCAACCTCTTTTCCACGATTCTGTCATGGGGTTATGCCCCAATGTCTCTTATCTTATTACACCAAGGATAATTGGCCGTTCTTCTTCGCCTGGCTTAATTTGGATGCTTTATGAGCCAGTTTCAAAACGTCCCCTTTTCCCCGCTTCTAACCTCGTAAGGAAGAATTTTCTCAACCGCTATCTCTGCAAATTTGCTGTATAAGGCAAAAAACTCCGGGACGGTGTACAATCTATCCGCTGAAAAATAATCAGTAAATCTAAACTCCCTTCCCTGCTGGACCGGCACTGCGGTTATCATCCAGGCCTCGCTGTCTCTCTTGTGCCCTTTGAGGGTAGCCATCTCAAGGATAAGACCCGATTCCGGTGGAGGAAAGCGGAAGGTCTCGCCGGGCATAAGCGTGATATCAGCGCCGGGATAAAGCATAGCCACTCGATCATCCGCTCTAAGGTTGAAGAAAGCAACGTGCGCTTTCCTTGTAACCTTTGCGGTAATTACGGCGATATCGCCGGACACCTGAGATGAAGCAGCGCTCGCCTCCAAGCGAAAGCCCGGATCAATCTTCTTTTCAGGGATCATGACCGTGGCCTCGATCTTCACCCCGTACCTGAAAATAGGCGGTCCGTCGGTTTTACCTATCAGCGGAGGAAGGGTCAGCCACTCTACCTTTTCAGCCACTATAAAGCCACGGCTGAAGGTTTTTAGAAATTCACCTGCCAGCAGCCCGTTTCTAACAAGCGTAGAGCCCAGGATGTTTATGCCGACTGTCTGCTCCACAGCGTCTGCGCGGGCCCTCTGAAGCGCCAGGAGCTGGCCCTCCTCTGCTGTGATGCCAACGACAGCGGCCTCGCCTGTTCCTTTCACCCCATTTACCGTCCCGCCGTCAGCAGAGATACCAAATATAAGAACAGCTATGGCGTTCGTGATTATGACGATAGTGTATTTCAGCAATGAGTCATGTCGCATTATCGTTCCAATGTTCTTGTAAAATGTATCAAGAGACTGTCCCATCTTCTTTCGCAATACCGGACATATGAAATGAACCATGTATCAACTGTAAAAAAGCGTTAGAAACCCTCATATTATCCATCCCCTCATGGTGTCTTTACAATGATTGTGTCTTCTCTCCCCCGCCCCCATTTGGCCACAGGAGTTTGGAGGAGATTCTTGCCGAATATCCTTCTCGATGTATTGTCTACGTTCGTTCGTACATATGTGGCCAGATCGTCGACTCTGATCAGACCCGCTTGTTTCTGTGTGCCCTCTCCTCCTAATCCTTTTAATAAGAAGTAGGTAAATAGCCCGTGCTCCATTTCGGGGTAGGCATTGCTCACCTGATTTGCTCCTGTGGCTGAAAATACGATCAGATTGTCCTGTGTCAGTGCCGGGTCTTTGATTTTAATAAGGCCGGGTCTTGCCCCTTCAAAGAGGAGTTTTTGCTCTTCGCTTCTGCCAGCCGCGCCGCTGAAGCACGCATCGAGAAATACGTAGACGTTTTCCGCCTTGAGTTTACCGAGTGAT
>JBDRFJ010000248.1:0-6760 GCA_043818915.1 Pseudomonadota bacterium
TTGTAACGGCGGCGAAGTGGAATCGGTGCTCTCTTCGCCTCTCTGGATGGATGCGGCTTCACACACTAATTTCACTTGACATCCGGAACCGTATAAGCTTACTGAAACAGGCACTTCACTGATTTGCAACTGGCCATGTCTGCTAATGTTAAAACAGGCCTAATAATACTGTTAGCGAATAAGAGGGACGAAATATGGATAAGTGCAGTCAAACAAAATCTATTAGCCTTTCGTCCATCGCCTTAATTGTATGTCTTATATTTTTTCTTTCTGGCTGTGGACCATCTTATGAAGAGCGACAGGAAAAAAAAGAAGCTGAGAGGAAGGAATTGATTCGTAAAAATGATGAAAAAGAAAAACATGCTATAGGTCAAATTGCAAATAGGCATAATGCAATCCGTTTTCCACCAAAGGACATTGATGCTACTGCCTTTACATATTCATATCAAAGATATTTCAAAGTACATTCACAAGATCCTGTTGTTTTTAAAGGTTATTTGGAGGATATAGAGCAAACTAAAAACGGCATTATAGTTGAATTTTTGTGCCCTCTTGGAGAGAACTATTTCATAAATAAAAACGCTGTACGCTTTAGGCTAACTATTTCGGAAGACTCCGTGGACCAATTCCTGAATGTAAAAAGAGAAGATCCTATGCTGCATTCGCTTCGCTATCTATACGGACCAGATTATTATGTTGTAGCAAAAATAGAACATGTTCGGAGTTATCGAATGTACGAGTTCGATGGTAATGCCAATGGGGAAGAGGTTGAAATAGAGTCCGATGTATCTAAAAAAATAGTATCCACAGGTAAATTTATTGATGCTTTGGCCATACCAAAAAATTAAAATACAGGCTGTAGATTTCGCTAACAAGGCTAATTCAGCCGACGCAAGAGGCCGCGCGGCTGATTAGCGGCGTTGATCCAATCGTGAACCGGCCATTTCACGAAGGGGATAACAGTCAACAGCGGATTTGACCCCTTTTCCACCTCGATCGGCAGCCTGAGGGTTCGACCCTCGAGCCTATCCCTGGACCTTTTCGAATCGAAAATCGCAACAATCCCCGCCCCTGGCTAGGGTCTTGGTCCGGAGAAACCGGATGCCAAGAGGCTGGAGGTATCCGGGGAAGAACACTTCGTCGCTGTAGCACGAAGGATCGCAGGCCTCCACGATTCCGCATAACCGGGGGATCTCGCAAAAGGCGCAGTACGTGACGGTGATCGCGAACGCCGCGTCCGAATCCTCTACAAGGTCGTACTCGTGCAGGCCGTCTTTCTTCTCCGCTTCGAAGAAGGCCATGAGGTAATCGCGAAAGGCCTTGAAGCCGTTCTGGGTCTCTTCCAAGTCTTCCACCGACGGGAGGATCGCCTCGTTCATAGGACAGGACACGTTGTCCATGATCTCGTAGAAGACGTCCCGAGCCTTCTCCATTCCGGTCATCTCCTTCATCGCGGAGAACAGGGCCGTAGTCTGGATCATTTGTTGAATGAAAGGTTTCGAGTCGAGCCCCTTTTCCTTGACCGGTGTGAGGTCTACCGTCCCCAATCGTTTCCCCTCTCTCCACGCCAGCATCAGAAAGCGCAGGCTTCCGAAGAGGCCCATGTGTTTCCTAACTACCCCGAACGAGGCCTTCTTGATCAACTTCTGGACCGCTGGTGGAAGATGCGGCATCGTCTCGGCGTACGACTTGCCGTAATTCTTCAGTTCTTCGATCTTCATGACGTGCTCCTCCTCGGAGGCGGCGGTTCGAATTAAGACTGTGGAATCGTAGCGACCTTTCTGGGAGCCGTCAGAAGTGCCAAGGGACGCGCGATTCCACGTACTTGTTCATGGCCTCTGAGGGGAGATGTCCTCGACGAAGGAGATCGAAACCTCGAGCTGATCGATGAAGTACTCGCTGGGTAATAAGAACTCCCTTTTCTGGGGCCGGAGTATAGGTAATTTCGCCTTGTGTGTCAAATTGAATTCAACCTCATGATGTTGTGGGGGTAACTCGCTGGGTGAAATTAAGGGCCGGGGTCAGGAAGGGCGCACATGCTAAGACGGTGACCCAGGCGCTTGATCTTGCCACAAGGAGGAGAATTCGAGGAAATTTGGGTAGAGCTATCCCTTGAACTCATCTATTTCTTCAAAAATCACCCGCTGTAGACCTCAGGGTACTGGGATCTACATAAAAGTACTTATCAAACAAAAGGAGATGGAAGGGCGAACAGTCAATCTGGAATAAAATTTCTGGTCTAAAAGTGATGTTTAGATGTTTAATTCTGGCAAAATCCCCCGATGCAACCTTTACTATATTATTGTTATTGCAGGGGTTTTTTAAAAACAGTGACCGATTGATCTGGCAGTCTTGCATTATTTTGGCCGATATGAGACAAAAGTATGGTGCTTAAAACATTAAAAAACGAAACCAATGGAGGTTTATTATGCCAGTAGAAAGTGCCAGAGCATTCATCGAAAGAATTAAGTCAGACGGAGAGTTCAGTAAGCAGCTCAACGAAGCAAAAATGACAGAAGCACGCTCACAAATAGCTAAAAAGGCAGGATTTGAGTTTACAGAGGAAGAATACAAAACTGTTACCTCCGAACTTCCGAATTGGACTATGGACAAATGGTTGGCAGCAAGGCGTGTTTACGATGAGTTTGAGACCAGTTGGCTGGCCGTTCGTTGTGGTGTTTAGCATAGTTATGGTGCAAGAGGGAAGGGGATATGGAAAATGTCATGAGTTGCTGGATGAATGTCCAAATGTCCAGCCTGACCCGAAACACTGGTAACTTACTAAACCATCAAGGAGAACAATCAAAATGATGAAATCTTCAAGAAATGGAGAAGTATGGCCGTTACACCAAGCTGTTTCAACAAATAACCTGGAAGAAGTTAAGAGACTTATTGTTGCAGCGCTGCAACTCACAAAATCACCGGTAAATTGGGGCCATCCATCGGTGGTGGGTGGGTTCAAACTTCATCGGCGGTGGCACATAAGGGGTTTTGCTGTGAATTTGAGAACTCTTTTTTTGCTTATATCATGTTTAGCTTATCTGTCATCATGTACCGTTACTCCTGAAATTTATGTCAGTTCAGGTATCCACATGATGGTAACACAATCTGCGAACGATGTTCGCTCCAATTTTGCATTTCAAAATGATGGTACATTTGTTACTGCAAGTAAAGACGGAATACTATGGAAGTGGGATGTGAATGGAGCCATGGTATACACAAGAAAAATATATGATGGAGCTCTACCAAGTTATTCTGTGACGTTCTCCCCTAAAGGCAAATTCTTTGCTGAAATAAATAGCGATAAGGTGTTGATAAAATCTACAGACACCGGCAGTCAAATTAGAGAAATTAATACAGAACACAGAGGCAGCAATAAGGCAGTAACATTTTCTTATGATGAAAAGCATGTCCTGTCGGACTCCTCTGGCGGTACGCTGAAGCTCTGGGATGTAGCAACTGGTGAAGTCGTAAAAAGTTTTTCTGGGCAAGACGATGTCTGGACAGTTGCCCTGTCATCTGACGGTAGGCTAGCCCTTTCCGGAGGCGCTGATAAAACTGTTAAGCTTTGGGACATAGCTACAGGTAAGGAAGTGGTTTCTTTTCATCATGGTGAACCTGTGTCAAAAGTCTCCTTTTCCGAAGACGGAAAATTTGCATTTTCAAGCAGTCCAGCTAATCACATTAAAGTGTGGGACATAGCTTCCAAAAAGCAAATGTATACTTTTAAAGGATCATTTTTTGCAGTTTCTCCAGATTCTCATTATATAATCACCAGTACCTTTATTAACTTGACGACGGCTGAATTAACACTTTACGACTTAAAAACCGGAAAAGAAGTTAAACGTCTGAGAGGCTCAAATAATCAACTGTGGGAGATAGCCTTCTCTCCAGATGGTAGGCATATAGTTGTCGCTGATTGGGATGCTTCAATCAGGATATACGACTATCTTTTAGGGGAGGAAGTAGCCACTTTTATTGGTTTTAAGGATAAAGAGTGGATGTCTATAATTACTGGTGGGTATTATAACGCATCTATTAAGGCGACTAATTATCTACGAATAAAGAAGGGGGATAAGGAATATGGCCTTAACAGCTTCTATGACGTTTTTTTTAGGCCAGATATTGTGGCAGCTAAATTAAAAGGCGACGACATTACCAATTTAATAACTATTACTATGAAAGATGCGGTGAAATTACCTCCTCCAAATGTGGAATTAAAGCCAGTTCAGAATGATATAAAGCAAAGTAGCACAAAATGCTGTTACGAAATAAGAAGTACGGGTGGCGGGATCGGTGAGGTTAGAGTCTTCCATAATGGTAAGCTTATCAAGTCCGACGGCTATTATCGTGAGAATCTTGCAAAGCTACAAGCTGAGCCAATGAAGCTTGCGTACGTCAATAGTCGCGCTATTTATGAACAGATAAGAGGATTGGCTTTAAAGGAAAAACAAGATTTCACTTCTTCCTCCTCAAAATCAAAAGGAGATATGTATAAGGACTGCATTGAGATTGAACCTGTACCAGGAAATAATGAAATATCCGTTGCCGCCTTTAACTCTACGAACACAGTTCAGAGTAGTCTGGAAACCAGATCTTTCAGCTCAAATCACCGTCCAGAAGAACCCCACCTATACATCCTCGCCGTGGGTATAGATAAATATCGAGATTCATCTGTTAATCTTCGATATGCAGCTAAGGACTCTAAAGACTTTATTGAACAGTTACCTAAACAAGCTGCAACCATCTACCGACCTAACAATATCCACCTCACTAATATTACTGATGAAAGCGCCTCTAAGGTGGATATAATTGCAGCTATTGACGAGTTATCAAAAAGGATAAGACCGCAAGATAGCTTTATCTTTTTCAATGCCTCTCACGGCGTTTTACTCCAGAACCAGTACTATATTGTAACAGCAGATTTTGACGGTGATCTTTCTTCAGCTAATTCACTCATCAGTTCGAATGAAATTGTAGAGATGTCAAAAAAAATAAAGTCTCTATCTCAGCTGTACATATTCGATACTTGTCATGCTGGAGGGGTAGATAATATCATTAGCGGACTGTATGACGCACGTATGTCCGTTTTAGCTAAAAAGATGGGGCTCCATATCTTCGCCTCAGCTGGAACTTTTCAGGCCGCTTTGGATGGCTATATGGGCAATGGGCTGTATACACATATTTTGCTACAGGGGATCCAGAATGGCAGGGAAGTTGACGTAGAGAAGACAGGTAAGGTGACAGTTAAGAGTCTTGGGCTGTACACTAAGGAAAAAACTACGGAGTATTCAACCAGGCTTGGCCATCCACAGACTCCTTATATAATCAACTTTGGAAACGATAATCCATTATTTATATACTAAAGCCACCTCTTAATTTGTTGCTGTATGGGCTAGGAAGAATAAATCTGGTCTCAAAATGGACTGGTGCTCCGGTAACTTCCGAATTCTCAGAGGCAGAGGCAGTTGTGGAGACGGCATTACAACTCAAGACATTAGGAGGAGTTATGACAAAGAAAATAGGCAATACAAAGGCAATTGCTATCAGCGCATTTTTGACGCTACAATTTCTTCTTACTTCTTGCGCAACCACTTCAAGCAACATTTCATTTACCCAGGAGACAACACAACGAGATAAAAGCAGTGCACTTATCTATGTTTACAGACTTCCTGATATTTTTGGTGCTGCTGTCTCATGGAGAGTGACGCTTGATAACAAGGTTGTAGCGTTACTGAAACAAGGAGCTTATTTTCCGTTGCAGGTATCGCCAGGGCTACACAACATAACGATAGGGGATACTAGCCCCACAGAGTTGGCCATAATCTCCGTTGGTAACATGCGGGCAATGCGGACATTCTTTTTCGAAGCGAACCAAACTTATTATCTAAAAAGTAAAGGCACAGCTGTTCTTTTTATGGAGGAAGAAGCTGCCATGGAAGACTTACGTGATATGAAATACGATAAAGGGATATGACTACGAAATTTTATGAGATTGCAGCTCTTGAAGTTAAATATAGAATTGGCTTGGACAAAAGCGGGGTCCGGGTTGCAAACGCCAGCGGTCTCCACGGCGCCGCAATGGGGGAGGTGGTTCTGGAGATGATGCTGATGTTCGTGAAAGACGCCCCCGCCTGCATGCGGATGAAACAGGGAAGGGAATGGCGGCGTTACCGACCGGGGCTTCTGCGGGATCGGACCGTGGGGGTCCTGGGATTGGGGGCCGTCGGAAAGGAGATCGCCCGTCTCTGCAAAGCTTTCGGCATGAAGGTGATCGGAATCCGAAGGTCGGGTGGAGCGGCATCCCCTATCCCGGACGTGGACCGCGTCTATCCGCGGGAGAGACTCCCGGAACTGTTGGCCGAAAGCGACTTTCTCGTGCTGGCGCTTCCGCTCACGAAAGAGACGGAAGGCATGATCGGGGAGAAGGAGCTGCGGGGCATGAAACCGACGGCCTTTTTGATCAACGTAGCGCGGGGCGCCATCGTGGATGAGGGGGCCTTGATTCGCGCGCTGGAGGAAAAGTGGATTGCCGGCGCCGGGCTCGATGTGTTCACCCGGGAGCCCCTGCCACCGGAAAGCCCGTTCTACACAATGCCCAACGTGCTCTTCAGCCCCCACATTTCCGGAGACATACCGGATTACGAATTGCGCGCCGTTGATGTCTTCTGTGAAAACCTTCGAAGGTATCTTGCGGGCGAGCCGTTTCTGCACGAAGTGGATCGGGAAAAAGGGTATTGATTCAGGCCGGCGATGACCA